>JBAWHH010000127.1:0-3095 GCA_049593715.1 Rhodocyclaceae bacterium | reverse complement strand
CGGTAGCCCTTTGTTCGTGCGTGCGACGGAAGTTGGCGAGTCAACGAAGCTCGCCGCGATCCGCCATCTGATGGAAAGGGCGCAAGCCGAGAAGCCTCCCGTGGTCATCCTGGCCGATCGGGTGGCGGGCTGGTTCGTGGCGTTGCTGCTGGTCCTCGCGGTGGGGGCTGCTGGCGTCTGGTACGCGCTTGAACCCGGGCGGGCGCTTTGGATTTTCGTGTCCGTGCTGGTGGTAAGTTGCCCATGTGCGCTGTCGTTGGCGACTCCTGCCGCGCTGACGGCCGCGACCGGGGCGCTATCGAGACTGGGGCTCTTGCCGACGCGCGGCCACGCCATCGAAACCCTTGCCAACGCTACCCATTTTGTCTTTGACAAGACCGGGACGCTGACCGAGGGCAGGCTGCAACTGGTCGAGACAATCCCCCTTGCTGATATCGGGGCCGCGTCGGCGCTCGAAATGGCCGTGGCGCTGGAGGGCGTTTCCGAACATGCGATAGGCGCAGGTTTTCGCGATGCCGCGGGCGGGCGGGATCCGGCGGGCGCGGAGCGAGTGTCGGCGGCGGTGGTCACCGGGCAGGGAATCGAGGGGCCCCTGGATGGAATCACATACCGGATCGGTCGTATCGACTATGTAGCTGATTTGACAGGATCCTCGTTGCCGATTTGCGGGGGCGAGCAGGCTGCTGAGACGGTGGTCGCTCTGGGTCGGGAGGGACAGTGGATAGCGCTCTTTCGCCTGCGTGACCGGTTGCGGCCCACCGCTGCCGGGCTGATAAAGGATCTGCAGGCGGCGGGGCGCCACGTTTGTATCCTTTCGGGCGACGGTGGCGGCGCCGTCGCCGCCGTCGCCGCTGAACTTGGCGTTGGGGATGCCCACAGCGGTTTGACGCCGAAGGAAAAACACGACTACATCGTTGCTCTGCAGCGGGGCGGGGCGGTCGTCGCAATGATCGGAGACGGCGTCAACGATGCCCCGGTTCTGGCGCAGGCTCAGGTCTCGATTGCCATGGGTAGCGGCACCGATCTCGCCCGCAATCAAGGAGACATGGTGCTGCTCGCGGAAGATCTTGGCCGCATTGCCGAGGGGCTCAGGATTGCGCGGCAGACGTCGAGGATTGTCCGGCAGAATCTGGGGTGGGCATTTGCGTACAACGCGATGGCGATTCCCGCCGCCATGCTGGGCTGGATTACTCCCTGGATGGCGGGCATTGGCATGTCTGCGAGTTCGCTCCTGGTGGTACTGAACGCGCTGAGGTTGGCCCGTGGCAAGGCCTCTTCCACCGCAGGCGGTGCAGTTGCGGGTACCATGTGCTGATGGAGATTCTCTACCTCCTTATCCCACTTTCCGTCGTTTTGGTTTTTCTCATTGGGGTGGTGTTCTGGTGGTCGGTGCGCAGCGGACAGTTCGACGACCTTGAAGGTCCGGCGTACCGCATTCTGACGGATGACGACCGGCCCCCCTCGGCGCGGGAATAAACAGCCGCCGGCCATGACTGAAAGCGGAGCAAATCAGCGTTCTTCCGGCTCGTTGGTGGCCTTCGCCAGGGTAAAGCCGCAAGCCGTTGACCTGAATCAATGCCCATCGATGGTGTGTTTTCCATACTGTCAGCAGTGTTGTTCGTCGCGCTCCACACAGTACCGGCAAGCGGAAAACGTGGGTTTAAGTTGGCGGCGGGCAAAAGGTCTTGTCTCTCTGTTGGGGTTGGGGGTGCGCGGTTGCGCACCCTTTTTTTATTCCCGCGCCGGTTCCTTGATTTTCTTAAATTTCTTTAGAGAATCGTTGCCATCTCAATGAGTTTGGGCAACGTTGATCTGTGTCAAAAATGCCGCACCTTCGCGGCGTATCCTGTTGCGGCGTTTTTCCCGGACGGCATTTTGTCCGGATAGCCCGCCGTAGTCCTTCTGTGAGGTGAATCCATGTCATCGCAAGCGACTTACAACTACAAGGTCGTGCGCCAGTTCGCGGTCATGACGGTTGTCTGGGGCATAGTCGGCATGCTCGTGGGCGTGATCATTGCTGCGCAACTGGTCTGGCCTGAGCTGAATTTCGCCGAGTGGTTCCATTTCGGGCGTTTGCGTCCGTTGCACACCAACGCGGTAATCTTTGCATTCGGCGGTTGTGCGCTGTTTGCCACCTCCTACTATGTGGTGCAGCGAACCTGCCACACGCCGTTGTTCGCGCCGTCGCTTGCGGCATTCACTTTCTGGGGCTGGCAATTGGTGATCGTTTTGGCGGCGATCACCCTGCCGCTGGGCGTCACGACATCCAAGGAATACGCTGAGCTGGAATGGCCAATCGACATTCTTATCGCGGTGGTCTGGGTCGCTTACGCGGTAGTGTTTTTCGGCACCATCGCCAAACGAAAGACCTCGCACATTTATGTTGCCAACTGGTTTTACGGTGCTTTCATCTTGGCCGTGGCGTTGCTGCACATCGTCAATAGCGCGGCCATACCGGTGTCGCTGACGAAATCGTATTCGGCCTACGCCGGCGTTCAGGACGCAATGATCCAATGGTGGTACGGCCACAATGCAGTAGGCTTTTTCCTGACTGCTGGTTTCCTCGGGATGATGTACTACTTCGTTCCCAAGCAGGCAGAACGGCCGGTTTACTCTTATCGGCTGTCGGTGGTGCACTTCTGGGCGCTGATTTTCACCTACATGTGGGCGGGTCCGCACCATCTCCACTACACCGCCTTGCCCGACTGGACCCAGTCCATTGGCATGATTTTTTCCCTGATCCTGCTGGCGCCTTCCTGGGGCGGCATGATCAACGGCATCATGACTCTGTCCGGCGCATGGCATAAGCTGCGTACAGACCCGATTCTGAAGTTTCTCATCACATCGCTGTCGTTCTACGGCATGTCCACGTTCGAAGGTCCGATGATGTCGATCAAGACGGTGAACTCTCTGTCGCACTATACGGACTGGACCATCGGCCATGTGCACTCGGGAGCCTTGGGCTGGGTGGCGTTCGTCTCGATCGGCGCAATCTACTACCTCATTCCGCGCATGTTCGGCCAGAAAGAGATGTTCAGCGTGAAGCTGATGACGGCACATTTCTGGATCGCGACCATTGGCGTCGTCCTCTACAT
>JBAWHH010000126.1:0-4124 GCA_049593715.1 Rhodocyclaceae bacterium | reverse complement strand
AACGATATCGAGGAAGGTGACCAACTCGAAGTGTTCGAGATCCAGGAGGTCGCCCGGTCGCTGTAGGGCAGGGCCCGCAGCATCGGGGGCCTCTCCTTCTTCGCGGTATCCGACGCGGCCGAGACCCGGCCGCGTTACGCGTCCTCAGCGGCGCGAAATCACTGTTCCCATCGAGAGATACAGCCATGAAGGCCTATTCCCGCTCGGACCGGGTTGCCGAGCAAATTCAGCGTGAACTGGCCGAATTGATCCGCGTGGAGATCAAGGATCCCCGCGTGGGCTTCGTCACGCTGACGGGCGTTGAGGTAACGGCAGACTATGCTCACGCCAAAGTGTTTTTCACGACGCTGGACGAAGAGCACTTGTCGGCCGTTCAGGCCGCTCTCAAGCGCGCGAGTGGGTTTCTGCGGCGTGAACTGGGGCGTCGCATTCGCCTGCACACGCTGCCGGAACTGCACTTCCAGTACGATCCTTCGGTGGCGGACGGGGCTCGTTTGTCCAAGCTGATCGAGGACGCGGTCGAGTCCGACCACAAGCATCAGGATTGAACCCGGCGGGCTCGCCTTGATACAGAAACCGCGGCGCCCGAAGCTGCGCGTCGACGGCGTCCTGCTGCTCGACAAGCCGCAGGGCCTTACCTCCAACGGCGCACTTCAGTCCGTCAGGCGCCTTTTCCAGGCGGCGAAGGCGGGGCATACCGGCACCCTGGATCCTTTGGCAACGGGACTGCTTCCGGTCTGTTTTGGTGAGGCGACCAAGTTTTCCCAGGGCCTTTTCGACGCCGACAAGCGCTACCGCGCCGGAATCGCGCTTGGTGTGCGCACCGACACCGCTGATGCCGAAGGCGCGGAGATCGCGCACCGTCCGGTTCTCGTCACCCGGCAGCAGGTCGAAGCCGCGCTCGCCCGTTTTGTGGGGGAAATCGACCAAGTGCCGCCGATGTATTCGGCCTTGAAGCGTGGCGGCCGGCCTCTCTACGAACTGGCGCGCCAGGGCGTCGAGGTGGAGCGGGCGCCGCGCCGGGTGCATATCTACGCTATCGATCTGGGCCGCTTTGACGGAGAGGCTCTGGAAATCGAGGTTCATTGCAGCAAAGGTACCTACATCCGCACCCTGGCCGACGATCTGGGCGAGCACTTGGGTTGCGGTGCGCATCTGTCGAGCCTGCGCCGCACGGCGACGGCGGGTTTCGAAATCGCGGCGGCGGTCACGCTCGATACGCTGGAGCGATGTGACGCGGCTTTTCGCAGCGCGTGCCTGCTGCCCCCCGACACCTTGGTCCGGGATTTGGGACGTGTGGACCTGGACCCGCACCAGATGGCGCAACTGCTCCATGGCCAGGCGGTGCCGTTCCCCGGCCTCGACGCGGGCGCAAGTCACCGGGCGTATGGGGAAGGGCGTTTCCTCGGCATCGCAAGGATGGGCGTCGATGGGCTGCTGGCGCCGGTGCGGCTGGTGGCCGATCCGCTATCGCCCCCGCCAGAGGCATAGACCGGCGCGGAGATTCGGGGCTTCACCTGCCCAACAGGCGGGAGTTTGCTCAAGTTACAATGCCGCCCTCGCGCCGCCGCGGAGGCGGCCGCATAGGCGGCTTGTTAAGGGGAAGAAAGTGCATATCGTTTGTCTCGATCTGGAAGGCGTGTTGGTACCGGAAATCTGGATCGAGTTCTCCAAGCGGACTGGCATTGCGGAACTGTCGCGCACGACGCGGGACGAGCCCGACTACGACAAGCTGATGCGCTTCCGGCTGGCGTTGCTGGAAAAGCACAAACTCGGCTTGCCGGATATCCAGGCGGTGATTGCCGACATGGGACCAATGCCCGGTGCGCCCGAGTTCGTGGAGTGGCTGCGCAGCCAGTACCAACTGATCATCCTGTCCGACACCTTCAGCCAGTTTGCGGCTCCGCTGATGCGCCAGCTCGGCTGGCCGACACTGTTCTGCCATGAACTCGAAGTGGCAGAGGACGGTTTCGTACGCAATTACCGACTCCGGCTGCCCGACCACAAGCGCGCGTCCGTGGAGAAGTTCAAGCAACTGAATTTTCACGCCATTGCCGCCGGCGATTCGTACAACGACACGGCAATGCTCGCCGAAGCCCACGCCGGCATCCTGTTCCGCCCGCCGCAGAACGTGATCGACGAATTCCCCCAGTTTCCGGTCGCGCGGGACTACGCTCAACTCCAAGCCCTCATCGTCGCGGCGGCTACCCCGAGCTGATTGGCGCGCCGCGCCCGCTCTGCCGTCGGACCCCATGGGGCGAGGAGCCTCGGCTGCCGGCCTGCGTAGCCATTGCGGTGAGCCGGTTGCGCCATGACGGCTTACGTCGCGTTCGTCTTCGGCGTGGTCTACCTGGGCATGATCCTGGGCGGCTTGCCCTTCCTTCAACTCGATCGCACGGGCGTAGCGCTGCTGGGTGCCATCGCCCTGGTGGGGGCAGGTGCGGTCACGCCGGACGAGGCGGTCCGTTCGCTTCATCTGCCGACGCTGATTCTGCTTTTCTCCTTCATGGTTCTGTCCGCGCAGATGCGCTTGGGTGGTTTCTACAACACGGTCGCGGCGTGGGCGTCGCTGCTGCCGGTACCCCCGGCGGTGATGGTCGGCGCCCTGATTTTCGTTGTCGCCGGGTTGTCGGCCGTGTTCACCAACGACATTGTTTGCCTGGCTATGGCGCCGGTGCTTGTGGAAGGTTGTTCCCGGCGCAAGCTGGACCCGGTTCCTTTCCTGCTGGCCCTGGCTTGTGCCGCAAACATCGGGTCGGCCGCGACGCTCATCGGCAACCCCCAGAACATGCTGATCGGCCAGAAGCTGGGCCTCTCCTTCGCGGCCTATGCCAGCGAGGCGGTGTTGCCCGTTGCGTTTGGACTCCTTGCCACCTGGGGGACGGTGGTTTGGCGCGTCGGCGGGCGCTGGCGGGCGACGGAAGCGGCTGAATCGTATGTGGCGGAGCAACGCCAAGCGGTAGGGGCCCGGCTCGACCGCTGGCAGACCACCAAGGGTTTGGCGGTGGCGTCGAGTTTGTTGGTGCTGTTCTTGTTCTCTAGCTGGCCGCGCGAAGTCGTCGCGCTGGCGGGTGCCGGGCTACTGCTGCTGTCGCGGCGGCTGCATTCGAGCAAAATGCTGGGGCTCGTGGATTGGGAACTGCTGGTGCTTTTCGTGGGTCTGTTCGTGGTCAATCACGCCTTCCAGCAGACCGGCCTCGCGGATATGGCGCTGCGCCAGATGGCTGATCTCGGTGTTCGCCTGGATCAGCCGGCGGTCCTGTTCGGTGGCGTATTTTTGCTCTCCAACCTGGTTTCCAACGTCCCGGCCGTGATGCTTTTGTTGCCGGTCGCTACTCACCCCCTCGCCGGTACGCTGCTCGCCCTCGTCAGCACCCTGGCCGGGAACCTGCTCATCGTCGGCAGCATCGCCAACATCATTGTTGTCGATGCGGCGGCCCGGCGCGGCATCCGTATCGGCTGGCGCCGCCACGCCGCCATCGGGGTTCCCGTCACGCTCGCTTCGCTGGTCATCTGCGCGGCGGTGTTGGGGTTGCGTGGCGGTGTTTTTTTGGCGCCGTAGGTAGAGCCGGTCAGCTCCTGGCGGCCTCGAATCGGCTGCGGACCGATTTGCGCCGGGTGCCCGATCTTGAGGCAACCCAAGATCTGCCCTCCGTGACGAAGGAGGGCAGATCCTCGTTTGGTGCTTACTCTTCCAGGAGGCCCAGTTTTGCGCCCAGCCATTTGGTCGTCGTGGCCTGGATGATGATGGTCATCAGCACGGCGATGAAGGTCACGGAGGCAATCATGTCCGCCATCGGGGCTTTCAGGCCCACCAGGATGCCCGCCAGCGCAGCGGGAATCACCCCCGTCTCCCGCGTCCAGCACATGAACAGCAGTTCGTTGAGTGTCCATTTGGCGCGGCGATCGGGCCAGGCGCAAATAAACACCGTGAGCGGGCGAATGACCAGCATGAAAACGGTGATGACCAGCACGCCACCCCAGAGATACTTGTTCATCAACGCGAAATCGACCTGGCTGCCGAGCAGGATGAAGATGAACATCCGCATGATGAACGCGGTGGTCAGGATGAAGTGTTCCAGTTCCTCTTCTTCCTTGGGCTCCATGGTGAAGCCGAACATCTC
>JBAWHH010000125.1:0-3821 GCA_049593715.1 Rhodocyclaceae bacterium | reverse complement strand
AGAATCGAGTGCAGCTCGGCGCAGCGGCGAGCACGGATGCAGGTAAAGGTCTCTCAAGAAACAGAGTCCCCCGTTGCCGTCTCGATATTTCGGGAACACCATTTTTGCACCCGGGCGCAATGGCGATGCTCAGAGCCGCCCGAGCTTACGGTACAGGGTATTGCGACTGACGCCGAGTTGGCGGGCGGCGGCGGAGATATTGCCATCGGCGGCTGCCAGGGCACGTAGCGCCGCTTGGCGGCCGATTTCTTCCAGGCTGCCGCTGGTGGTCAGTTCGCCGGTCGCGGGCGGATTCGGCGCCTGCGGGGCGGTGACCGCAACCGGGGCCGTCGGGGGCGAGAGCGGCTCCTCAAACAATTCCTCGGGCAGATGGGTTTCGGTGATCACCGTCTCGTCGTCGTCCAATAGGGCGATCGACAGGCGGATGGCGTTGTAGAGCTGGCGGATGTTGCCGGGCCAGCCGTAGCTTTCGATGGCGCCCATCGCGCCTTCAGCGAATGTCACCGGCGACCGGCTGCGTGCCTCGTCGCGGGCGATGTTGGCCGCCAGTTGGCGGATGTCGGTTCGCTCCCGCAGCGCTGGCAGGGTGACGCACAGGCCGTTGAGGCGGTAGTAGAGATCTTCGCGGAAGGCGCCCCGGGCGACTTCCTCCCGCAGCCGGCGGTGGGTGGCGCACACCAGAGAGATGTCCACCTGGATGGTGCGCGTGCTGCCGACGGGCGTGATGCAGCGTTCCTGCAGCACGCGCAGCAGGCGGGCCTGCAGATTTAGCGGCATGTCGCCGATCTCGTCCAGGAACAGGGTGCCGCCGTGGGCCTGCTGGATCTTGCCCGGCGCACCTTCCTTGCGCGCGCCGGTGAAAGCGCCGCCCTGGTAGCCGAACAGTTCCGACTCGATCAGCGTCTCCGGGATGGCGGCGCAGTTCAGCGCGACGAAAGGTCCGCTGCCCCGGGGTCCGCTGTTGTGGAACGCCTTGGCGAACATCTCTTTGCCGACGCCGGATTCGCCCTGGACCAGGATGGGGATGTCGCGGCCCAGAATGCGGCGGGCGCGGTCGATGGCCCCCTGCAACTTGGTGTCTCCGGTATTCAGCGTGTCCAGGGTCAGGGCCGGCGTGGCCGGGCTCTCCTGCCGGCGTGCGGGAACGCCCTCGTAGGTTCCGCGCCCGACCACGGACCGGGGCGGCAATTGGCCGCGCAACTGGACATGAATGCGCCGGCCGCCGATGGTGATGATGGCGGGCCCCTGGGCGTCGAGCCGTGCACGTTCCACCAGTGCAGACAGACCACTCTCGAACACCATGGAGAAGTCGCGGCGCACGGCGTCCACGCGCCGGGTACCGAGAATATCCAGCCCGGCGCGGTTCATGGCGAGAATCTGCCCATCGGGGGAGACAGCGGCCAGCCCTTCCTTCGGGCTCCCCAGGTATTCGGGCCGATGGTGAAAACAGACCAGGATGTCCCGTGCGTGGATGGACTCGAACAGCCGCTTTTCCACGATGAGGGATGACAGCTTGACCAGTCCCAGGGTATGGATCTGGTGGCTGCGGTAGTCGCCGGAAATGTCCATTACCCCTACCAGCCGTCCATCCGGCCCGAAGATGGGGCTGGCGCAGCAGGTCAAGAAGCCGTTGTGTTCGAGGAAATGCTCCGCCCCAAGGATCTTCGCCGGCCCTTCTTCGGCGAGCGCGGTGCCGATGGCGTTGGTGCCGCGCTGGTTCTCGTCCCAGGAGGCTCCGGCGGAGAGGGCAACGCGGTCCGCGCGATTGACGAAATCGGCGTCGCCCATGGTCTCCAGCAGCAGGCCGTTGGCGTCGGCCAGTATCACCATGCTGCCCGATTCGTGGATCTGCTCGTAGACGTGCTCCATGATCGGCCGGCCGTGGTTCATCAGTTGCCGGTTGCGCTCCTGCTCCACCTTGAGGGCGACACGATCGAGAAATTCCGTGCCGGGCAGATCGCCCGCTTCGCTGAGGCCAAAGCGCCGGCAGCGCTCCCAGGAGCGGAGGATCAGCGGATCGAGCAGGCCTTGCGGCAGGTCGCCGCGGCGGAAATATATTTGGCGCGCCTCATTCACGCGCCGGATGTGCCCGTCCAAGACGAGTTGACGTTGTCCCATCTCTCCTCCTCCGGTGTTCCGTTTCTTCGTTTTTATGGTGCTGCTGTTGCGTAACGCAACACTTGCACAGTTTAGCAGCAGCTTGCCGAGCATTCTCTGGCGAATCAGCGCAATGCCCGTGCCTGAATTGCGTGGTTCTCCCGATTCCGGCCGCGATCGCCTTCCTCTGGCACAGGGCTTGCAAAAAGCCCCTCACTTGGAACAGCGCCCCGCATTCACCAAAGGAGTCAATGTGCAAAGTTCTCTTCGAACCCTCGGCGCCCTGTCTGCCGCTCTTGTGCTCAGTCTGGCTGCCTCCAAGGCGCTTGCCCACGGGGACGTGGTACCGCAGGCGGTGGACACCACCGGCCTCAAGAGCCTGGGCAGTGATTGGCAGAAAGCCAATCCGTATCGTAAGGACAAGACCGCCATCCGCATCGGCGATTCCGCCTACAACCAGAACTGCGCGCGCTGTCACGGCCTGGGCGGCGTGTCCGGCGGCATCGCGCCGGATCTGCGCTACCTGCCGGTAGGGGACGAGGGCGACGAAGTATTCCTGCCGCGCATCCGCAAGGGCTCGGTGCGGGACGGCCGGGTGTATATGCCGCCGTTCGAGGGTGTGATCAGCCAGGAAGCCATGTGGGCGATCCGCGCCTGGCTGGAAAGTGTTCATGAGGATTGATCGCCGCGTCTGGCTCAAAGCTCTCGCAGGGGTAACGTTGGCGGCGGCATTGCCCGCCGCAGCCGGCGATCTGGAGGTGATTCGCAAGCGCGGCCGCCTTCGCATCGCCGTCTACAACGATTTCCCGCCGTATTCGGCGGGCGGCAAAGGCATCGATGTGGATCTCGGCCGCGCCATTGCCAGCAAACTGGGACTGGAAGCGGAGATCGTCGGCTTCAACGCCGACGAGGACATGAACGACGACCTGCGCAACATGGTGTGGAAGGGCCACTACCTGGGTACTCAGCCGGCAGACCTGATGCTGCACGTTCCGGTGGATGAGCACTTGGCCAAGGCCAACGACAAGGTGCGCATCTTCGGCGCTTATCACCGTGAATCCATCGCTGTCGCCCGCGATCCCGCCCGGGTTCCGCCTTTGGCGGGTTCGGCGGCGGTGGCGCTGGAAATCTTCACGCGGGAGAAGATCGGCGTCGAGACGGCATCCTTGGCCGACGCTTTCCTGCTCGGCGTGCTGAACGGCCGCCTGCGGGAGAACGTGGTCCATTTCCCATCCGTGGCGGCAGCGGCGCAAGCGCTTGGGGCGGGGCAGGTAGCGGCGGTCCTCGCGCCGCGTGCCGAGTTGGAAGCCGCCCTTCAGGGCCAGAGCCGATTTGCCGTCGAGGTGGCGCGGCTGGCGGAACTGAAAGTCGCCGGTTGGCCGCTGGGCATGGCGGTCAAGGCGGAGGAGCAGGCCCTGGCCGAGGCCATTGCCAAAGCCGTGGCGGATCTGAAACGCGACGGCTCCATTGCCGCCATCTTCAAGCGCCATGGGGTAACCTTCTTGGCGCCCTGATCGATGTCTCGTCCGGGCGGCTGTCCGTCGCTTATCCTGACGCCGGCAAGAGATCCGCAGCAACAACCCGGACAAACTCAAATCAGGGAGTCGACATGCTTGACCACTATCCAGGAATAAGCCCGGAAACGCGGGCGTTTTTCGCTACGCCGCAGCAGATGGTGATCGGCGGCGCGCGGTGCGCGGCGGCCAGCGGTGCGGTGCTGGATG
>JBAWHH010000124.1:0-2156 GCA_049593715.1 Rhodocyclaceae bacterium | reverse complement strand
CCGTCCAGTTCGTAGCGCATGTCCACCTGTTTGCTGATTCGGTTCAGCAATTGGGGCAGGGTCTGGTCGATGGCATTGAGGGTGACGGTGCCGGCGATGCCGGGGTGAACATCGACGTTCAGTTTGGCGTCGCGGGCCAGGGCGAACAGCAGATCCTGGGCGCGGACGTTGTTGACGACCACGCTATAGGTTTCGGTGCGGGCGCTCGGTTTCGGCGGCGGCAGGATGATGGCTTGCCGCACCGGCTGGGGAATGGAGCCCGAGGCGGCCGCTGGGGGGGCCGAGTCGGCGCGGATGTGGGCATTGCGCGCTACCGGGAAAGGTCCCGTAGCGCAGGCGGTGAGGGCGGCGGCGACTAGGCCGGCAGCGAAAGCTCGAACGCGCATGAGGAACAGTTGGACACGATGTCCCCGCATGGGGTCGTGAGGCTCCAAATATTGGAAAAATGCTCGATAAATCATATCACGGTGCCGATGGCCCAGGAGGCACCGCATGGTCGGCGCCAACTGCTAGGTCTCGCTGTTCGCACCTTGGCGCCTTGCGGCCAATCCCGCCTGCAATCGTCTCTATGAAGCTCATTAACGCAGCCGCGCCACCTGTCGCGGGTAGATGCCGGGTCGACGCAGAGCCGCCGGAAGGTCCCGCAGCGCCCTGCGCGCCTCTGCAGCAGAAGCGAAGTCGCCGTAAATGAGCCCGAGGCGTTGCACGTTCCCGAGCGTGGCGCGATAAACGCGCAGATTCTCATGGGTGGGCAGGTCGGAGGCGCGGGCGAGAAGACGCTCCACGTCGGCGGCGTTGTCGGCTTCCGTGGTCAACAGTTGCAGGAACCAGCGGCGATCAGAGGTGACCGCCAGCCACTGCGTGGTTTTTGCGATGAGCTCGGCCGTGAGCGGGCCAATGTTTGCCTGCGCCGACGCAAGATCGTCGGACGTTGCCCCGGATGGCGCGGGCCCCGGCGACCCCTGGGTGCTCCCACTGGACATCGGGGAGCCGTCGGCGCCGGGTCGATCTGCGACGCTCTGTGCGGGAGTCTGCGCCCGCTGCCAAACCAAAGCGGCAACTGCCACGACCGCCAGGGCGCCTGCAGCGGCCAGCCCAGGCCAGGCTAGCCGCTTGCGTCCTGAGTTCAGGTCCGCATCGCGGATTGCCGCCGCCGCGTCGTCTGCGCCCACGGCGTGTTTTCCGGCGGCGAAAGCCGCCAGCAAAGCTTTGTCCGCCAGTATATTGATACGCCGGGTCAGCCCGCCCGATGCTCGCGCAATGCGACGGATCGCCGCATCGGTGAAGACGTCCGGCCCGCGATAACCCGCGGCGCGCATGCGAAAGTCGATGTAGGCAGCGACTTCGATCCGCGTCAGCGGAGTGAGGGTGAAGTGGTGGGTGATGCGGTCTTTCAACTGCCGCATGGCCACGCGGTTCAGTGTCACGTCCAGTTCGGGCTGGCCGAACAACACGATGTGCAGCAGCTTGTGGCGTTGGGTTTCGAGATTCGACAGCAGGCGGATTTCTTCCAGCGTGTCGGCTGGCATGGCGTGGGCTTCGTCCACCAGCACCACGACCCGCTTCGCGTCCCCGTGCAGCCGAATCAGATGGTCCTGGAGCGTGTTCAGGTGGGCGCCGCGGGCGCCATCCTGCAGTTCGCAGCCCAACTCCCGCGCGATGGTCTGCAGCACATCGTCCGGCGTCAGCAATGGGTTGGCGATGGAAATGCTTTCCACCGACAGCGGCAGCCGCTCCATCAGCATGCGGCACAGCATGGTTTTTCCCGTGCCAACCTCGCCACTGACCTTGATGATGCCTTCGTCGCGGGTGATGGCGTAGATCAGGGCGTCCAGCAGCGGGCCGCGCTGCGCCCCGGCGTAGAAGAATTCCGTGTGGGGGGTGATGCGGAAAGGGGCTTCCGCCAGGCCGAAATGCGCGTAGTACATATTTTCAGGAGGCGTCACCATCGCGGTCCGGCACCGTACTGGCACGCCCCAGCGCGTCCAGCCGGTTGTATAGCGTCGTGCGATGGATGCCCAGCAAGCGTGCGGCCTGGCTGACGTTGCCGTGGGCCAGGTGCATCGCCGCCTCGACGTAGGCTTTCTCCCACAGGCGCAGTGTGGTGTCGAGGGCGAATGAACGGGCGTTCTGCAGATGGCGTGTCGCCAGTTCGG
>JBAWHH010000123.1:0-3981 GCA_049593715.1 Rhodocyclaceae bacterium | reverse complement strand
TCGAAGGTATGCTCACCTCAGGAAAGTAGGGGGCGGGCAATCTTGAGGGTGGGGGCGAAACGCCCCTGCCTTGTCTCCCGGAATTAGTGCCCTTTCCTGCCGCAATAGCACCGACTGCCTTTCTGGCAAGCTTGCTATAGTCGGATCGCCTTGACATGGCGAATCCAGTGAATCTTGGGAGCTGGCGGTGGGCGTGCGGTCACTTTTCTCAATGCGGTCGGCGGTTTGTGGAAGCCGGCCAGATGCGACGCAACTCGTTTCGCGGTACGCGAAGTTCGTGCCTGGGTTGTGCGCGGCTCGCTTCCCGACGTTTCGTCGGGTGCTGCCCCAAGAACCTCCCATACTCTCGCGGGAAACTGACTCCGTTCCAGCGCGGCGCAACGCCGGGCGACGACCGCGATTCAAGGCGCGGGGAAGATGCTTTCCGCTTTGCGGTTGCTCTGTTTTCGGCGGTAACTGAACTTCAAGGGGCCCTGGGACCGCTGGATGCATTACGTCGGCGCGAACTGACTTAGGAGCACTTCGATGGCAAACGAAACCACCAAACAAATGCTTAGACGTTCCAGCGACAGGCGGTTTTCGGCCCGCTGGATCGTTGGTGATGGTATCGACATCGGCTGCGGAAGCGATCCATTGTCAAAGCTCGCGGACTTCTTCCCGCTGATGCAGTCATTGCGGCCTTGGGACTTGCCGGACGGTGACGCGATGTTGATGGCCGGCGTGGAGGACGAAACCTACGACTTCATCCATTCGAGCCACTGTCTCGAACATCTGGCGGACCCAGTTAAGGCTCTGAGCAATTGGATTCGGATCTGCAAGGGCGGTGGGCACCTGGTGATAACTGTTCCTGACGAGGATCTCTACGAGCAGGGGGTGTGGCCGTCCACCTTCAACAGCGACCACAAGTGGACCTTCACCATCCTGAAGGCAAGCAGTTGGTCGCCCCGGTCGGTGAGCGTGGTGCCTTTGCTGGAACGTTTCCAGGATCAGGTCGAGATCCTGAAAGTTGAGAGACTCGACTCAGGATTCAGCTATGGCCAGCCGCGCCATGACCAGACCTTGGGTGGTCTTGCAGAATCGGCGATCGAGTTCGTCTTGAAGAAGAAAGCGCGGGATCCTGGCTTTCGCAGTTCCGAAATGGACCATAGCCAAGCAGCGCGGTTTGCCGAAGTAGCGCAGCGCCATGAGGTGAGCGCCAGATTCACGGAGGCGGTAAGGCTCCACCAGGCCGGTCGGTACGACGAAGCGCGCACCGAGTATGGGGCGATTCTGTCGGTAGATCCTCGCAACTCGGGCACTCTGAACAACTTGGCACTACTGTCCCCCCGAGATCTCGCCGAACAATACCTGCGTCAGGCACTTGCTATTAAAGGCGATTATTTGGACGCCCTGGTGAATCTGGCCAACCTTTCCCTGGCCGACAATCACGCGGTTGAAGCGAAAGCTTTGTTCCTGCGTGCCCTGGCTGTGGCACCGGAGGATCCACGGGTGATTTCGGGTCTTTGCCAAGCGTACGAGACGCTGGAGGCGTTCGACTCGGCGATTCAGTTGTTGGAGGACAAGAAGCGTTGCTTCCCCAAACTGGACGACGTCTACTGCCGCCTGGCCAAGTATTGCGAGAACATCAATCGAACCGATGACGCCCTGGGTTATCTGAATCTGGCGCTAAACATCAACCCCGGAAACGTTGAGGCCCACGTTTATGCCGGACGCCAATACTTCAAAAAAGGCGATTATGCCAAGGGTGCGGAAGGCATCGCCTGGATCTGGCGTGATCGGATCCCCTCATCGCAGGTAGGCCTGTTCGTCGATGAAGCGGGCCGGCCCCTTCGCCAGGACGGCCGCACGATCGTCCTGTCCGCAGACAGCGGCTTGGGCGACACGCTTCAGTTCGTGCGGTATGTCCGGCTGCTGAAGGATCTCGGCGCGCGAGTTGTCGTGGAATGCCAGGACGAACTGGTTCGACTGATCCGCCACATGACCGCAGTGGATCTCGTCCATCGCTTGGGGCAAGTCGACGGCAGTTTCGCTATTCGAATGCCACTCCACAACCTGATCGGGGCGTTCCGTTCGACCGTGGACACGGTTCCCAATGCCGTCCCCTATCTGGGAGCCAATGCGGATGAACTTAGCGCGTACCGCGCACGAATGGAGCCGTTTGCGGGCCTCCGCGTCGGTTTGTCCTGGTCCGGCAACCCTGCACATCCGCGCAACGCCAGACGCAGCATTGCGCCCGATTTGATGGCGCCGTTGCTTGCGCAGGAAGGGGCCACTTTCTTCTCATTGCAGAAGGGTGGTGAAACGGGCGGCCTGAACCTGGTGGACTGGTCGTGCGAGTTTGCCGACATGGCATGCACTGCTGCCCTCGTGGCGAACCTGGATCTCGTTATCACCGTGGACTCCTCCATCGCCCACCTGGCAGGGGCCCTCGGCCGGCCCGTCTGGTTGATGAACCGCTTCGATAGTTGTTGGCGTTGGATGGAGGGTCGAACCGACAGCCCCTGGTATCCAACGCTTACCCAATTCCGACAGCGCGAGCCGGGGCAGTGGACCAGCGTCGTCGACGCGGTGTCCGCCGCGTTAGCGACCTTGGTCGTGCAGCGTCGCAAAGAGCGGCCTGGCTCCGGTGTCAGCAGTTCAACCACTGAGTCTAGAGATCCTGTCTTCGCTTGAAATCATCTTCGATGCCATGAGCAGGTTGCCCTTCTTCTCTGTGATCGTGCCCACCCACAAGCGGGCTGGGCTATTACGCCGCGCGCTGCTGTCCGTCAAGTCCCAGGCTTTGCCAGCGGGCATGGAGGTGATCGTGGTGTCCGATGTCATTGATGCTTGCACCGATACGGTTTGCGCCGATGTGCTGACGAATGCCGACATATACGTGCGCCGGAACGGGCCACCTGGGCCATCGGCCAGCAGGAATTTGGCCTTGTCGCTGGCAAAGGGCAACTACATCCTGTTCCTCGACGATGACGACGCGTGGCACCCTGATTGCCTGCAGCAGCTCTATGCCCATTTGGCCGTGCATGAAAGTGTCCCTGTGTATTTCAACTGTTCCGTGGTGAAAGAGCGTCGATTGCCAGAAGGAACGGAGCTATTGTCCGAGGTCGGACTGAATCTGGCTGGGCGCCTGACAGACGAGGTTTACGTCAAGAATCAGATTCATATGTCCTGCTTCGCTTTTCCAAGAGGTCTGCTTGATGGGATCGAGTTCGATCCGTTCATGCGCGCCTACGAGGATTGGGAATATCTTCTGTCGGTTTTCGATCGCGAGTTGCCGATCCACTTGCCGTTCCTCGGATCGCGCGTATTCGAAGTCAATGACGAAACGACGGACCGTCGCGGCAGCAGCACGCAAGCCACCGACGTCAATGCCGTATTCGACTACCTGTATGCGTATCGCCGCCACCCCGCTCCTAGGCAGGAACTGAGCCGGCAACGTGCGGAGTTGTTGAGATCCTTCGGCATTCCCGTTACGCCCGATCTGCTCTGACCCACCCAAACATCGGGTTGACAATGGCACCTCGTTCATCCTTAAGCGCGAGTTCACCGAAAGGTTTAATCGATATGTCTCACCAAGCTTTTCTATCGGATTTCGATGCCTTGCGCAGCCGGACTGTGTTCTGTCTCTGGACTGGCAATGAACCGATGTCCGACAATCGTTTGCAGGCGATCTGGACGATTTTCAGCAATACCGGTTGTCCGATCGCCTTTGTTAACCGGCATACGCTATTCCAATGGTTAAAGCCAGGCTTTCCTCTGCACCCTGCGTTTCCCTACCTTAGCTCGACGCACAAAGCAGACTATCTCCGCTGCTACCTGATGCACCACTATGGGGGGGGGTACACCGACATCAAGCCGACCGCAAAGACTTGGGGTGAGTATTTCGAGCAAATCGAAAACTCGGGCAAACTTGCCCTGGGCTACACAGAATTGGCGCACGGCATACCACACGTTGAAGGCGAATTCGGCGACCTTCTACGC
>JBAWHH010000122.1:0-3708 GCA_049593715.1 Rhodocyclaceae bacterium | reverse complement strand
TCACTGCTGTCAGCAGGATAGACAGGGTGATTGCAGAGAATATCCCTTTTCCTTACTCATTGGCCAAGGGTGAATCCTCGTACGGCCCATCCATGAAATGAGAACGCCGCATGCTTCATGAGGAAACGGACATTCTCTTGCCAATGGCATCCAAGGGCGTATTTCCCGAATTCGCCGGTCCACTTGTTCCGGTGTAATGCCATGATAAGAAGGAGAAAACGGCCTGACTTTGTGACGCCGGTGTCGTGGTGCGACGACACCCTTTGTTGCACGAAAATTGACTCGTGGCTAAAATCCGGCGCGAGTCGTAAATCGGCTCCAACCATCTTACTCAGGAGGAACGATGAATAAGAAATTTATCGTGGGGGTTTTGTCGGCAGGTCTGTTGGCGGGCGCCAGCTTCGCTTACGCGGCGGAATTCGGTACCGAAGCCGAAGCCAAGGCGATGCTGGAGAAGGCCGTTGCCGCAGTGAAAGCCAACAAGGCAGGTGCGTTGGCGCAGTTTGCCAAGGGAGAAGGCGGCTTCAAGGACCGCGACCTGTATCCGTTCTGTGGCGGGCCGGACGGCAATTTCACCGCCCATCCCACGCTGACGGGCAAGAGCCTCAAGGAACTCAAGGACAAGAGTGGCAAGGCGCTGGGCGAGGAAATGTACAAGGTAGCGAAGGACGGAGCGTTGACGTCAGTGGCCTACAAGTGGCCGCGTCCGGGCTCCACTGAGCCGGTGGACAAGGTGAGCTTCGTCACCAAGATTGACGACCAGGTCTGCGCGGTCGGGTACTACAAGTAAGGTCTTCTCGGGCCGGACATTCCCGTCCGGCCCATCGCGGGTTTCTCCCGCGCTCCGGTTTTTCCCGCTCATACGGGCGATCGCCTGGCAAAGCGGCGTATCCTCGGCACTGATCGGTCCTGACAGCCGCCTTGTGCGCATCCGGGGCAGATCTCCCCGTCTCCACGAGCCTTCCCGCATGTCTTCAAGACCCCTGTGCGGTATCCGGATCCTGGGCCTGACGCGCAGGCAGAATTGGCGCGCATCTTCGGCAGCCGTACCCAGTCGGAATGGGTTGCGGTGTTTGCGGAGGTGGACTGCTGCGTCACCCCGGTTTTGAGACTGGAAGAGAGTCTGGCCGAACCTCAGGTCAAGGCGCGGGAAATGGTGACGGAAGTCGATGGCACGATTCAGTTTGCTTCCCCATTCAGAATGGGCGGAGCCGAGACTCGACCTGCTTGCGCCGCACTGGGTCGCGGCTCCGATGGGGAGGCGATTCTGGGTGAAGCCGGCTCCTCTGCTGCGGACATCGAGACCCTTCTGGCGAAAGGCGTGATCTGACGTGGCGGCCGAACCGCCGGCCAGGCTCCCCGACATGGTGCCGCCAGTCGCGCCGTTCCCGGACCAGCCCGTGCCCCGTCGCCTACTTCTACACCCTGCGTTTCTCACCGTTCTGCTGATCGCTGCGCTGTTGCCGCTCCTGACGCCGGTCAAGCTGCTGGAGCTGAAATGGCTTGATGCGCAGTTTCGCCTGTTGCGGGAACATGCTCCCCTTGCCGCCCGCCACCAGTTGGCGATCGTCGGCATCGACGACGCCACCCCGCGGGCGCTGGGCATGCCGCTTTCGTTGATGCACGTTCAACTGGGCAGCGTCCTGACGGCGCTGGCGGCGGTTCGACCGGAAGCGGTGGCCATAGATGTCGCTCTGCCGGAAATGTCTTTCGATGCCGTCAAGCCCGGCCTGGATGCGGCTTTGGCCCGGGGGATCATTGTTCTGCGCGACGTGGCGCCGCTGGTACTCGGCGTCGCCGTGGATGGCCAGGGGCGGCCGCGGCCACTGCATAAGCCTTTCGCCCTGCTGGCCGGTGAATCGGGGCTCGGCTATGTGCTGGTGCCGCTGGACATCGACAACGTCTTGCGCCGGTTCGACGAGCAGCTCGGTAGCGCCGGTGAATCCGTGCCCACGCTGGCGGGGCAGGTGGCGCGGCGCCTCGGCGTGGAGCCCCGTGCCGGCTTGGTGCAGTACGCCCTGGGGGAGGATTTGCGTTATGTGCCCTTGCAGCAGGTGTTGGCATGGCACGCGGCTGGTGCGACCGACCGGCTGGTCGCGGCATTCGGCGGCAAGATCGTCGTCCTCGGCAGTGTGCTGTCTTTTGAAGATCGTCACCGCGTGCCGGTTTCGCTGGCGCAATGGGAGCCGGACGCGCGCTTCGTGCCCGGCGTTGCGGTTCATGCCCAACAGATCCTGTCTTTGGTGGAACAGCGCATGGTCAGTTCGCCCCCTACGCTCGCCATCATCCTCGGCGCGACGCTGGCGACGGGGCTGTGGTGGCAACCTGCGGGGCGCCGGGCACTAGTTCTGCTGACCCTGCTCATCGTTTTGGTTCTGGTCGCCGGCCTGGCCGCGCTGCGGGCTGGAGTACATTTGCCGGTGGCGACCTGGAGCCTTGCGATGCTGATGGCGGTCGGCGGGCGCATTGCCCACGACGCCTGGCGCGGCCTGCGGGAGAAGCGGCGGTTGCGCGCTGCTTTCGCCGGGTGGGTCAGTCCCGCAGTGCTGCAGGAGATCCTGGCCGGCCGCTTGTCTCCGGGGTTGCACGGACAGCGCCGCGACGTGGCGGTGATGTTCTGCGACATCCGGCAGTTCACCCACCTCAGCGAAGCCTTGCCGCCGGAACAGGTGACCACGCTTTTGAATCGGTATTTCAATCACATGGCCCGCGTGATCCATGGCCAGCGGGGGACGATCGACAAATTCATCGGCGACGGTATCATGGCTTTTTTCGGGGCCCCCCAGTTCAGCGCGAATCCCTGCCGCGAAGCGTTTTACGCGGCGCGGGAAATGGCCGCCGAACTGGCAAAGTTCAATCGGGAACTGGCGGCGGAAGGCAGGGCGCCGTTGGCCTTCGGCATCGGCCTTCACGCCGGGCCGGCGGTCATCGGCTACGTCGGGGCCGTGGAACGCTACGAATACACGGCCATCGGCGACACGGTCAATACGGCGTCCCGCATCGAAGGGCTGACCAAAGAGATGGGCTGGATGGTGCTACTGTCGAAGGCGGTGGCAGACCGGCTGGACGATGTCGACGATCTGACTTACCTTGGGGAACACGCGGTAAAGGGGCGCGCAGCCGTGGAAGTTTTCGGCTGGCGCCCTGCGCCGCCGGCCGGGAGCGAGGTTCAATGAGAACGTGGGGTGGGGCTGGGCCGCTTTTGGCGTTCAGAGGGTTTGTCTTTGCCGCATTCCTGGCGCTGGCGCATGCGGGATGGGCGGGGGCGCTGGTCACCGACGCCCGCGGTCCGGTCGAAACGGTGGGCAGCGGAAAACCCGTTCTGCTGTCGGAACTCCTGCCGGGCGCCGTTTTGCGTCTAGGCGCTGGCGCGCGACTCACCTTTTTGGATATGGCGAACGGGGACGAATACACGCTGAAGGGGCCAGGCAAGTACCAACTGGCTCCGCAGGGACTTGTGGTTCTCGAAGGGGGCCAAGCAGTCAAACGCACCCTTCCTGTCTCGGGGGCGGCAGCCGCGCAATTGCGCGTGAGCGAAGGGGCGCAAGCGACCCTGGTTCTGCGGGGTGTGGGTGATGGGCTGCGGCTGCTTTCGCCCGTCGATACGGCGGTGATCGGCGATCGGCCGGCCTTCCGTTGGTTCGCTGCGGAAGGTGCGTCGTCCTACCGCTTCACCCTTTTGGACGAGGCTGCGGCCAAGGTGTATCA
>JBAWHH010000121.1:0-4609 GCA_049593715.1 Rhodocyclaceae bacterium | reverse complement strand
GGGTGCAGCGTCTTCTGCACGGCGAGGGGGCCGCGCTGGCTGCGCCGCGACAGCAGACTGCGGCCGTCGCGTTGCGCGAATTCGAGGGAAAGCGCCGCTTCCCAGCGCGGGGTGGCTAAGGCAGGTTCATGCGGGCGCATGGGCGAAGATCATACTGCCAGCCGTGCCCGCACGTTGTCCTTGTCCATGTCCGCCCCTTGCCCCTGCATGACGATTTCCCCGCGCTCCATCACCAGATACTGGTCCGCCAGGGAGCGGGCGAAGTCGTAGTACTGCTCCACCAGCAGGATCGCCATTTCGCCCGTCTGGGCCAGGGAGCGGATGGCGCGTTCGATGTCCTTGATGATGGAAGGCTGGATACCTTCCGTCGGCTCGTCGAGGATGAGCAGTTTCGGCCCCATCGCCAAGGCGCGGCCGATGGCGAGCTGCTGCTGCTGGCCGCCGGACAGGTCGCCACCGCGCCGCCGCAGCATGGTGTTCAGGACGGGAAACATCTCGAAAATGCGCAGCGGCACGGCATCGCTCCGCGGCCGCGTCGCCAGGCCCATCTGCAGGTTCTCTTCCACCGTCAGGCGCGGAAAAATCTCCCGCCCCTGGGGCACGTAGCCGATGCCCTGGGCCACGCGGCGGTAGGAGGGCATGCGCGTAATGTCTGCGTCGCCGAAAGTGATGCTGCCGCTGGCCGCCGGCACCAGTCCCATCAGCGTCTTGAGCAACGTGGTTTTGCCGACGCCGTTGCGCCCGAGCAGGGTGGTGACCTTGCCCAGCGGCACTTCGAACGACAGGTTGCGCAGGATGTGGCTGCCGCCGTAGTACTGGTTCAGGTTCGATACGGAAAGCATTTCAGCGTCCAAGATAAACCTCGATGACCCGCGGATCGTTCTGCACCTGATCGAGCGTGCCTTCCGCCAGCACGCTGCCTTCGTGCAGCACGGTGACCTTGCTGGCGATGGATTCCACGAAAGCCATGTCGTGCTCCACCACGACCAGGGAATGTTTGCCCGCCAAAGAGAGGAACAGCTCGGCGGTGCGTTCGGTTTCGTCGTCCGTCATGCCCGCCACCGGCTCGTCCAGCAGCAACAGGCGCGGGTCCTGCATCAGCAGCATGCCGATCTCCAACCACTGTTTCTGGCCGTGGGACAGCAACCCGGCGGGCCGGTCGGCTTCGCTCTGCAGCCGTACCTGAACCAGGATGCCGGCGATACGGTCGCGGGTCTCGTCGTCGATGGCGGCGAACAGGCTTCGGCGCACGCGCTTGTCCGTCTTCAGCGCCAGTTCCAGATTCTCGAATACCGTGTGGCTCTCGAAGATCGTCGGTTTCTGGAACTTGCGGCCGATGCCCAGATGGGCGATTTGCGGCTCGGTGAGGCGCGTCAGGTCCAGGGTCTGGCCAAAAAAGGCGGTGCCGGAGTCGGGCCGCGTCTTGCCGGTGATGACGTCCATCATGGTCGTCTTGCCGGCGCCGTTGGGGCCGATGATGCAGCGCAGTTCGCCGGCATCCACCGACAGCGAAAGATCGTTGAGCGCCTTGAAGCCGTCGAAACTGACGGTGATTTCCTGCAGGTAGAGGATGACTTTGTGGGATAAATCCAGTTCTCCCGGCTGCAGAAAGTGGCTCATGCCGGAAGGCTCTTCGGTCACCCGTTCGCGGATGGCCGGCAGCGGCGCGGGTTTCGGCTTTGGTGTATCGGCGGGTTGCTCGATCATGATTGGGCTCCGCGCAGGTTGCGGATGCGCCGCCACAGGCCCAAGACGCCATTGGGCAGGAACAGCGTGACGACGATGAACAGCAGGCCGAGGAAAAACAGCCAGTATTCCGGGAAGGCCACGGTGAACCAGCTCTTGGCCAGATTCACCAGCGCCGCCCCCAGCACCGGGCCGATCAGGGTGCCGCGGCCGCCCACCGCCACCCAGATGGCGATCTCGATGGAGTTGGCCGGCGACATTTCCGACGGATTGATGATGCCCACCTGGGGCACGTAGAGGGCGCCGGCCACGCCGCAGATCGCGGCGGACAGGACCCACACGAACAGCTTGTAATGCAGCGGGTTGTAGCCGATGAACATCACCCGCGACTCGGCGTCGCGGATGGCCGTGAGCACCCGCCCGAACTTGGACGTCACCAAGTAGCGGGCGGTCACCAGGGTGGCCATGAGCACCAAAGCGCTGGCGCCGAACAGCACCACGCGGGTTTCCGGCGAAGTGATGGAAAAGCCCAGGATGCGCTTGAAGTCGGTGAATCCGTTGTTGCCGCCGAAGCCGGTTTCGTTGCGGAAAAACAGCAACATGAAGGCGAAGGTGAGGGCCTGGGTGATGATCGAGAAATAGACGCCGCGGATGCGGGAGCGGAAAGCGAAATAGCCGAACACGAAGGCCAGCAGCGCCGGGACCGCCACCACCAGGAACGCCGCGTAGAGAAAATGTTCGGTGCCCTGCCAATACCAGGGCAGTTCTTTCCAGTCCAAGAACACCATGAAATCCGGCAGATCGCTCTGATAAACACCGTCGCGGCCGATGCCGCGCATCAGGTACATGCCGAAAGCGTAGCCGCCGAGGGCGAAGAACAAGCCGTGGCCGAGAGAAAGAATGCCGCCGTAGCCCCAGATCAGGTCCATCGCCACGGCGACGATGGCGTAGCACATGATCTTGCCCAGCAGGGTGATGACGAAGCTGGAGGCGTGGAAAGGGTTGTCGGGGGGCAGCAGCAGGTGGGAAGCCGGGAGCAGGACCAGGGTAGCCAGGGCAAAAAGGCCCAGGGCGATCCAGCCGCGCCGGTCCAGGCTGCCGAGGAAACGAAGAACGAATGGGGTGCGCATGGCAATGGGGGAGCAGGTTGAGCTTGTCCGGGATTGATCGGCTTCGGGCCGTTGCGAACCTCCGCCGCCTTCGGCGACGGAGGATCCGGCCGGCAGCGGTCACGATTCCACGAACCTGCCTTTCAGGGCGAACAGCCCCTGGGGACGTTTCTGGATGAAGATGATGATGAACACCAGCACGGCGATCTTGGCGATCACGGCGCCGGTCCAGCCTTCCAGGAATTTGGTCAGAACGCCCAGGCCGAGCGCCGCCCATACCGCGCCGGCGAGCTGGCCGACGCCGCCCAGCACCACCACCATGAACGAATCCACGATGTAGCCCTGGCCCATGTCGGGACCGACGTTGGCGATCTGGGACAAGGCGCAGCCGCCGAGGCCGGCGATGCCGGCGCCGATGCCGAAGGCCATGGTGTCGACGCGGCCCGTGGGCACGCCGACGCAGCCGGCCATGGCGCGGTTCTGCGTCACGGCGCGCACGAACATGCCCAGCCGGGTGAGATTCATCAGCGCCCACACTAGCAGCACGACGCCGGCGGAGAAAGCGATGATGACGACGCGGTTCCACGGGAGCACCACGTTGGCCATCAGTTCCACACCGCCGGACATCCAGGCCGGGTTGGCGACTTCGACGTTCTGTGCGCCGAACAGGGTGCGTGCCCCCTGAATCAGCACCAGGGAGAGGCCCCAGGTGGCGAGCAGGGTTTCCAGGGGCCGGCCGTAGAGGTGTCGGATCACCGTCCGTTCCATCACCATGCCCACCACGGCGGCGGCGAAAAACGAGGCCGGCACGGCAGCCACTACGTACCAGTCCAGCGACTGCGGCGCATAGGCCCGGAACAGGCTCTGCACGGCGAAGGTGGTGTAGGCGCCGATCATCAGCAGTTCGCCATGGGCCATGTTGATGACGCCCATCACGCCATAGGTGATGGCCAGGCCCAGGGCGGCGAGAAGCAGGATGCTGCCCAGGGAGAGGCCGGTGAACGCGCGGCTGATGTTTTCGCTGACCGACAGCCGGGACTGCACGGCCTTGAGGGAAACGGCGGCTTCCGCCCGCACGCCGGCATCCGGTTCGGCAAAGTCGGCGCCTTTCTTCTCCAGCATGTTCTCCAGCAACTGCTTGACGCCCGGGTTGCCGCTGCCGCCCAGGGTTTTCACTGCCGCGAGCCGCTCGGCCGCGTCGGCGCTCTCCAGCGTGGCGCGGGCGTGGGCGAGGGCTAGGAGGCGCTTGATTTCGCGGTCCGTCTCCTTTTCCAGCGCCTTGGCGAGCTTGGGGGCCATGTCGGCGTCGGCGCTGGCCTCGAATTCCCGCGCCGCGGAGAGCCGGGTGTCCCGGTTGGCGGAAACGAGGCGCAGGGCGGCCAGTGCGCCGTTGAGTTCGCGCCGCACGCGGTTGTTGAGGGTGACGGATTCGGCGTCCGCTGGCGCGGTGACGGGAGCGCCGGTTTCCGGGTCGGTGGCCGCGCCGTCGCGCAGAATGAAGAGTTGTCCGCCAGCGGTGACCAGGGCGTCTTCGTTCAGGGCGTTCAGTATGCGGCGGGCCGTCTCTTCGGGGAGTTGGGTAACTTGCTCGACGGCGGCGAGCTTGGCGTCGGAGTCGTCCCCGGCCAGGCCGTTGACGAGGGCCGGATCGAGAGCCGCGTGGGCTGCGCCGGCCGCCAGACAAAAGAGCCAGAAGGCGAGCCGCGGCAAAAAGGAGAGTCGCTGCATGGATAAACGGTTCCAGGGGCGGCGGCCGGCAGGAGTCCGGCCGCCGCAGAGGCATCAGGATTGCGGGGGTCGTCGGGCGGCGGGTT
>JBAWHH010000120.1:0-19023 GCA_049593715.1 Rhodocyclaceae bacterium | reverse complement strand
GGGTTGGGGCGGTAAGACGGGACGGTTCCGGATGCTACAACGGTTCCGCTGTGCGATCCGCGAAGATGGATCGCCACCGCGAATAGCCCGGATTCCCAGTTTGGGACGCGCAGGGCAAGAGCCTTTGCCGCCCTCCCTGGCGCGGTCTGGCGCGTCCCCCTCGGATCGGCTAGATTGACGCGACGTGTTTCCAGGCAGAAAGCGGGCGATGAGCGATGGCGAACGGGGATAGGACTTTGGGCGTGGGGTCCGCGCCGCCGGGCGACAGGCTCAGTCTGCTGGACCGTTGCCGCGACATTCTTGCCATGGCGGTGGGGCGTGCGGTGGCGGCGCTGCAGTCGGATTTGATCGCCGGCCCGGCGACGCCGGATCCCGATGAGCCGGGCATCGCCCTGCGGGCCGACATCGCCGCGCGTTGGCCCGAGGCGACGCAGGTTTTCCGCAGTGCGCTGGGTGACTTCTTCGATGAACAGGTGCGTTTTGCCGAGAGCAGCCGGCTCGGGCAGGGGTACGACCCCAGCGTCTCTTCCCTGAAGCTGCTGGACGACGCGGAACTGGAGTTCGTCATCGAACTGCAGGAGGTACGGGATCGCCTGAGCGAAGCCTGCGAAGGGGAGCTTTACAAACTCGGGGTCCGGCTGGCTCACCTTCTGGACATCCCGGAACTGGACGAGGAGCGCGACCCGCTGGGAATCGCGGCCGCGGTGTATGCCTTGCGCCTGTTCGTGGAGTTTTTCGAGGGGCCGCTTGCGGTGCGGCTCTGGCTGCTGCGGGTGATGGAACGTAAGCTCACCGCCGTGCTTCCGGCCACGTATGGCGCGATCAATGCCTTCCTTGTGGGCAAGGACGTGCTACCCAAGATCTCGCCGGTGATCCGGCGCCGGGACGACCGCAGTCAGCCGGTCGAAAACCGTTCTCCGGCGAACGGCGGGCCGGCGGCTTCTGGTGCGATGAACGGCTTGGCGCAGTTGCGCCAGATGGTTGCGGCCCAAAGTGCCGGGATGAATCATGTGGGCGGATCTGGCGGGTGGGGGCCCGGTGCTGCCGGCGGCCCAGTCATCAGCGAGGCCGCGGTGGCCGCGTTGAACGCCACTTTGCAGACGCTGACGCAACTGCAGAGCCTCGGCGCCGACTTCAACGGCGCGGGCCCAAAGCCGGCGGCGGGCAACGATCCGGCGCTGTTGCGGGGAATTCGCTCGGGGCCTCTGGCGATCGCCGGTCTGGAGCCATCGACGGTGGATGTGGTGGCCACCTTGTTCGACGGCATTTTCCAGGACGAAACCCTGCCGCTGGCGGTGAAGTCGCTGTTGGGATGGCTGCAGATTCCATTGCTCAAGGTGGCGCTGGCCGATCCAGCGTTCTTCGGCGATGTGCGCCATCCGGCGCGGCGCGTGCTCGACGCGATCGGCGCCCTCTCGGCCTGCCTGGATCCGCTGGCGGGGGAAGACGACGCGATTCTCCGGGCTATCGAGACAGCGGTCGGCAGGATTCGCGGCGAGTTCGATCTGAACGTTACCCTGTTCGAGCGCGTGTTGGCGGATCTCGACCCCGCCGCCGCCGGTTTTGGCCTGCCGGGGCAATTGTCCGACCGGGAGGTTGCGGCCGTCGTCGACAGCTATCGGCGCCGAGTCGAGGGCGACGCTGCGGTGGCGGGCGTCATCGAACCGGCGTTGCGCCGCGCGCCGCGAGGTGCGGTGGCGGCGTTTCTCGACGGGCCGTGGCGTGCCGTCCTGAGCCGGGTTTTCGCCGAACACGGCGATCGGCACGAAGACTGGCGGCAGTTCGTGGCCGTCGTCGAGGATCTGCTGTGGAGCATCGAACCCAAATCAGGGGCCGACAGCCGCAAGCGCCTCGTTACGGTCCTGCCGAGCCTGTTGCAGCGGCTCAACGCCGGATTCGCGTTGATCGGGACACCGCGGCCCGAGAGGGAGCACTTTCTCGATGCCCTGGTGGCGCTGCATTCCGCCGCGATGAAAGCGGGGAGTGCTGTCCCCGACCCGGAAAGCGGTGCGAAGGGCACCGAAAATCGGGGGAATGGAAAGGGGAGCGGTCCGGCCCCGGCCGATGAGGTCGCGGTCGACACGCAGCGCTTCGGTGCCGTCGACGTGTTGTTCCTCTACCGCAAGCGTCCTGGTTCTGGCCTGGCCAGGATAGAAGCAGCGCCGGGAGCAATCATCGAATTCGATCTGCCCGGCGGCTACGGCACCTATAGGGCTTGCCTGTGCCGCGACGTGGGTAGCGGGGCGGAACTTCGCGTGCTGGTTTTCGCCTCCGCGCGCTCGGCCATCGGCATCGTTGTTTCGGCGGCCTTGCTGGCGTCAATGCTCGAAGGTAAAACGGCGCGCTGGCTCGGGCGGGATTCGCTGGTCCAGCGTGCCATAGATCGCGGGCTCGCGGCATCCCCGCCGGGCATCAGGGATTCTGTTCCGGGCGCTTGAGGCCTGGGGCCGGGTGGGAATCAGGGGAGCGAGCGGCCACGTCGGTCGCTATTCTTCGCGACACCTATGTTCGCGACACCTTTGCGCTCCGGCATCCCCCGCCGGGGCACCAGCCGGCCCGGGCTCAGGCCAGCTTCTTCTCCATGAAGATGGTGCGATCGACGAATCCATCCATCGGCGCCACTTCCCCCACCTCTTCGAAACCGACGCGGCGCCAGAAGGCCAGCGCGCCGATGTTGTTGGCGACCACGCCGATCAGGCAGGATTTCAGTCCCCACTGCCGCATGCGCCGGGCGAGGAGATCGAAAACGATCTGCCCCAGCCCTTGTCCCTGGTGCCGCTCCGAAAGTAGCAGCAGGCCGATGGTGGCCTGCGCCGGGTCGCGGCAGGCGGCCAGCACGTGGGCGACGCCGATCAGTCCCGAATCCAGGGTGATGCTGTAGACGAAGTGGTGCTCGGCGGTGCAGCCCCAGGGCAGTTCGTCTTCGGAGAACCACATCCTGATGCCATCCTGGTCGGGGAGCGCGCCCTCCACGGACAGGAAGTAGTTGGGCGCTTCGAGGCAGACGCGGTGGATCTCGGAGCACAGGTCCGGAGGGCATTCGGTGAGGCGGCACAGGCGCACCGTCCCCCGCTCGGTTTCGGTGTACATCGCGTCGTCGGAAACGCTGATCGCCATGGCCAGGAGACTTCCTGGGGCCTCACCGGGAATCGGCTTGCGCCCATTCCCGGAGTGTAAGCGACATCCCGGCTACATGTTCAGATAAACCGGGCCCTCGCCGCCCTGGGGGGTGACCCAAACGATGTTCTGGGTCGGATCCTTGATGTCGCAGGTTTTGCAATGCACGCAGTTCTGGGCATTGATCTGCAGGCGCGGCTGGGCGTTATCGCCGTCCCGCACGATTTCGTAGACGCCTGCCGGGCAGTAGCGCTGTTCCGGCGCGTCGTAGCGGGCCAGGTTGACGCTGATCGGCACCCCCGCGTCTTTCAAGGTCAGATGGCAGGGCTGGTTTTCTTCGTGATTGGTGTTCGAAAGGAACACCGAAGACAGCCGGTCGAACGTGAGCACGCCATCGGGCTTCGGATAGTCGATGGGCTTGCACTCGGCAGCGGGTTTGAGCTTGGCGTGGTCGGCAGTCAGTTTCAGCGTCCACGGCGCTTTGCCGCCGAAGAGTTGCTGGTCGATGCCGAACATGATCGAACCCATGTAGAGCCCCTTGCTCATCCAGGGCTTGAAATTGCGGGCGCGATGGAGTTCGTCGTGCAGCCAGCTTTCGCGGAAACGGCGCGGGAAATCCGACAACTCGTCGCCGGAACGTCCGGCCGCCAGGGCGTCGGCCACCGCCTCGGCCGCCAGCATGCCGGTCTTGATGGCGCCGTGGGTGCCTTTGATGCGCGAGGCGGTGAGGAAACCGGCATCGTCGCCGATCAGGCAGCCGCCGGGGAACACCAGCTTGGGCAGCGCCTGCAGCCCGCCTGCCGCCAGGGCGCGGGCACCGTAGCCGATGCGCTTGCCGCCTTCGAAGAAACTGCGGATCTGCGGGTGGGTCTTGTAGCGCTGGAATTCCTCGAACGGTGACAGGTAAGGATTGTCGTAGCCCAGCCCGGTGACCAGGCCGACGGACACGAGGTTCTCGCCGAAGTGGTACATGAACGACCCGCCGTAGGTGTGGGCGCCCAGGGGCCAGCCGGCGGTATGCACGACGAGGCCGTTCTTGTGCTTGTCCGGCCGGACTTCCCACAACTCCTTGATGCCCAGACCGTAGACCTGCGGCCCGGCTTCGGCGCGGAGATTGAATTTCTCCTCCAATTGGCGGCCGAGGTGGCCACGGCAGCCTTCGCCGAACAGTGTGTACTTGGCGCGCAGTTCCATGCCCGGCTGGTAGGCGGCCGTGGGTTGCCCGTCTTTCCCCACGCCCATGTCGCCGGTGACCACACCGGCCACGGCGCCGTCCTCGCCATAGACCACGCCGGCACCCGCGAAGCCCGGGTAGATTTCGACGCCCAGCGCTTCCGCCTGCTGGCCGAGCCAGCGGCACAGGCTGCCCAGGCTGATGACGTAGTTGCCGTGGTTGCGGAAACACCCCGGCAGCAGGGCGTTGGGCAGAGTCCAGCCCTTGTTCTCGGCCAGGAACATGAAGCGGTCTTCGGTGACCGGGCAATCCACCGGCGCGTCGAGGTTCTTCCAGTCGGGCAGCAACTCGTCCAGGCCGCGGGGATCCAGCACCGCGCCGGACAGGATGTGGGCGCCGATCTCGGCGCCTTTCTCGATCAGGCAGACGCTGATTTCGTGGCCGGCCTCGCTGGCCTTCTGCTTGAGCCGAATCGCTGCGGACAGCCCTGCGGGCCCCCCGCCGACGATCACGACATCGAACTCCATCGATTCCCGCTCCATGGCTACTCGCTTTCTTGTCAGTCCTGGCGCGCTTGTCAGCGCGGAGGGTTTAGGGCGGCACCCGGGCGGCAACCGCTCAAATTGGGCGGCCGATTATAATCCAGGCATCTTTTGGCAAGGGTGATCCATGGAAAGCCATCGCAAGTTGATCTACGTCTGCCGCATCCCCATCCGGTGGGGCGACATGGACGCCTACGAACACGTCAATAACACCGTCTACTTCCGCTACATGGAGCAGGCGCGGGTGGAATGGCTGGAACAGGCTGGCTACACCTGCAATGCCCGGCAAGAGGCGCCGGTGATCATCAACGCGAGTTGCACTTTCCTGGCACCGCTGACCTATCCTGGAACGGTGGAAGTGCGCATGTTCGCCGGCCACGCGGGCCGTTCCAGTGTGCCTACGTATTACGAACTGCGCGTGGAGGGCAGCGAAGTGGTGTATGCGGAGGGTGCCTCGAAGGTCGTGTGGATGAATCCGGAAACGGGTAAATCCGTCCCGCTGCCGGAAGCATTGCGTCGGTTGGTCACGGACTGACGCTGGTGGCAGCGGGGGCAAAGCCTCTTTGGGAACCGGCGGCGGAGCGCGTCGCCGGTTCGCGCATGCGCGCTTTCATGAACCGCGCCCGGGGGCGGTGGGACGTCACGTTCGACGACTACGCCGGCTGCCACGCCTGGTCGGTGGCGCGTCCGGAGCAGTTCTGGCTTTCCGTGTGGGAGTTCTGCGGCGTCATCGGTGAGCCGGGGGAGCGGGTGCTGGTGGGCGGCAGCGGCATGCGCGACGCGCAGTGGTTTCCCGATGCCCGGCTGAATTTCGCCGAGAACCTGCTGCGCCGGCGCGACGACGCCGACGCGCTGGTTTTCTGGGCAGAGGACGTGGTTCGCGCCCGCATCAGCCATCGCCAGCTTTATCAGGCCGTCGCCCAGACCGCGGCCGCGCTGCGCAGCCATGGCGTGGTGGCCGGCGACCGCGTCGCCGCCTACATGCCCAACGTTCCCGCCACAGTGGTCATCATGCTTGCGGCGGCGTCGATCGGCGCGACGTTTTCCTCCGCTTCGCCGGATTTTGGCGTGCAGGGCGTGCTCGACCGTTTCGGCCAGATCGAACCCAGGATCCTGTTCGCCTGCAGCGGATACCGCTACAACGGTCAGTGGCACGACTGCCGCGGCAAGCTGGCGGACATCGCAGCGGGTTTGCCGACCTTGGAGGCCCGGGTGATCGTGCCTTACCTGGAGGAGGCCGGCGGGTCATCGATTGTTCCCGGCTGGACCGGTCTTGCCGATTTTCTCGCTCCCCATCAAGGGGCGACGGAGATCGAGTTCGCTCCGCTGCCCTTCGATCATCCGCTGGTGATCGTCTATTCCTCCGGCACCACGGGCGTGCCCAAGTGCATCGTTCATGGTGCCGGCGGCGTGCTTTTGCAGCACTTGAAGGAACACCAGATCCACGGCGACATCCGCCTTGGTGACAGGGTGTTCTACTTCACCACCTGCGGCTGGATGATGTGGAACTGGCTGGTTTCGGCCCTCGCCTCCAGCGCGACGTTGCTGCTCTACGATGGCGCCGCGCTGTTCGATCAGGGCCGGATTCTTTTCGACTTTGCCGGCGCTGAGGAGATGACCCATTTCGGCACCTCGGCAAAGTTCATCGACGCCATCGCCAAGAACGGCCTCGCGCCGGCACGGACCCACGACCTCAAAGCGTTGCGGGCTATCTTCTCCACCGGTAGCCCGCTGGCGCCGGAAGCCTTCGACTACGTCTATCGGGACGTCAAGCGCGACGTGCATCTGGCGTCGATTTCCGGCGGCACCGATCTGCTCTCCTGCTTCGTGTTGGGCAATCCCGTCCTTCCGGTTTGGCGCGGAGAGATTCAGTGTCGCGGCCTGGGCATGGCGGTGGAAGTGTTCGACGAGAACGGCCACTCTATCGAGGAGCGCAAGGGGGAATTGGTCTGCGTGAAACCGTTCCCGTCCATGCCCCTCGGTTTTTGGAACGACGCCGACGGAGCCAAATATCGTGCCGCCTATTTCTCCCGCTTCGACGGGGCCTGGTGCCACGGCGATTACGTCGCAACCACCGCCCATGGCGGTCTCATCATCCATGGCCGGTCCGACGCTACGCTCAACCCCGCGGGCGTTCGCATCGGCACGGCGGAAATCTACCGCCAGGTGGAAACGTTGCCCGAGGTGGCCGAGTCCCTGGTGATCGGCCAGCATTGGGGTGGCGACGTGCGCGTCGTGCTGTTCGTCAGGCTGCAGGAAGGACTCGTTCTGGACGAAGCCCTGGCCGCCACCATCCGGCGACGTCTGCGCGACAATGCCTCGCCGCACCACGTTCCGGCCCGCATAGTCCAGGTTGCGGACATTCCGCGCACGCGCAGCGGCAAGATCGTCGAACTGGCGGTGCGCAACGTGGTCCATGGCGAACCCGTCGAGAACGTGGAGGCGCTGGCGAATCCCGAAGCGCTGGACGCCTTCCGCAACCGGCCGGAACTGCAGATCTGAACCCGGCCCCACTTCGACAGCGACGCCTCGCAACCACTGCCTTTTGGCCCAAACTGCCTGACCGGAGATTCCCATGCTCATCGACCGCAGCAACAGCACCCTACTCGTTGTGGATATTCAAGAGCGCCTGCTGATGCACATCGACGGCTGGCAGTCTCTGGTCGAGCACACGCTGTGGCTGATGCGCCTGGCCAAGCGGCTGGAAGTGCCGGTGATCGCTTCGGAGCAGTACCCCAAGGGGCTCGGCCACACCCACGGGGAGGTTGCGGCGCTGCTTCCTGCAGGCACGATCGGCGAGAAGTTGCACTTCTCCTGCGCGGCGGCGGAGTGCCTCGCAGACCTGCCGGGTGCCGAGCGTCGCCAGGTGGTGATCGTCGGCATGGAGACCCACGTGTGTGTGCTGCAGACGGCACTGGACCTGCACTGGCAGGGGAAAGAGGTTTTCCTGGTCGCCGAAGCGGTCGGGTCGCGCCGGGCCAGCGACAAGGATCTCGCGCTGGCGCGGATGCGCGGCCACGGCATCGAGATCGTGTCGCGCGAAATGGTCGCCTTCGAGTGGCTCCGCCGGGCGGGGACCGACGAGTTCCGTGCTGTTAGCACCGAGTTTCTCCGCTAGGCCGGCTTGACGATTGACCCCACTCAAGGTGCGGGGCCGATTATGGTTGCGGGCAGGTATCGTTTCTGTTATTAAACCGAATTTTCGCGGTAATCCGAACGAAAATGGCCGAGGACACCCTTCGCAAGCAGTTTCCCCCCTACGCCCCCAAAAAGGGCGAGGAGTATATGAACAGCGCCCAGCTCGGGCACTTCAAGATGATCCTCTCGTCATTGAAAGACGAGTTGCTGCAGGACATCGAGCGCACCGTCCATACCATGCAGGACGAGGCCACCGTATTCGCCGATCCCAACGATCGGGCCAGCCAGGAATCCGATATCGCACTCGAGCTGCGCAACCGCGACCGCGAGCGCAAACTCGTCAAGAAGATCGACGAGACCCTGGATCGCATCGAGAAAGGGGAATACGGCTATTGCGATTCCTGCGGCGTGGAAATCGGTCTCAAGCGCCTGGAAGCGCGGCCCACCGCCACCTTGTGCATCGACTGCAAGACGCTGGAAGAACTGCGCGAGAAGCAGGTCGCCAAATAAGGGCTAGGCACGGGCTTCGCCTCTGCCGGCGAGGGTGCGAGTGACGACTCGTTTCGGTGGGCTTGGACCCGCCAGCAGATGGCAATTTGGGCAGCACTTAGCATCGGGATCGCCGAGCCGAACATTTGTTGACGGCCGACCGATCAAGGCCCAAGATTCGACGTGGTCCGGCAAGAGCCCGAATGCTTAGAGGCCGCCGGTTGCAGCCGTGGGCAAAGCCGCGATGGGGTCGCGGCAACGGAGGGGGATGTGCTAAGCACTGGTGAAAGCAGTGGCGAATCGTATCGCGAGGTCCAGCTAGACCGTTATTCGGTGTCCACCGTCATCCGATGGGGTGAAGACCTTTCGGTTGGGCACCCGCTCCTGGACGAGCAGCACCGGGCCATTTTTGACTTGCTGAGTGAGGCGCAGGATCTGTGGCGCCGCGGGGAGGGGGTTCCCCGGCTCGGCCCCTTGTTGTCCAGGCTTGGCAAATTGCTGGAGAAACATTTTCCGGAAGAGGAAGCCGTCCTCACCGCTTCCGGCTATCCAAAGCTCCAGGAACACGCCGCCGAACATCAGATGGCGCTCACGGAACTGAGGGAGATCTGCAGCCGGTTCAAGGGTGGTGCTGATGCCGCCGGGCTTGCACCGGGATGGATGGTGTTGGAGTTCATTCTACGCATGGCGGTCGGCCACGTGCTCGTCAGCGATGCGGGTTACGCCGAGTTTCTGGCGGAAACGAAGGTGGCGTCCCCACCGGCAAGAATGAATTGACCGTACCATTTGGCCCAAGTAGATGAGACGCCATCAACCTGAAGAAGCCGTCAAGCCAGAGTTTCGCTATCACACCCCGGGGGCGGAGCAGCTATTCACCCCGATCCCCTTCGCTTTCGTCACCAAGAGCATGTGCGACGAGATCATGGCGGAGCGGGCCCTGATCCTGCAATTGGTTCCGGCGCAATTGCAGGTACAGCAACGCAAGTTATTGGACAAATACGACCCGACCGTCAGCGCGGATGCTTTCTACGCACTGCTGCGGTTGTTTGCCGTCGAGTCGTCCTCGTCCTGATCCGAAACCCGGCTTCGCCGGCTTTCAACTGCCACCACTCCCGGTCCGCGCGAGGCGGATCAGGGCATATTCCATGCTGTCGGACAGCGCGCGCCAACTGGCCTCGATGATGTTGGGGCTGGCCCCCACCGTGGTCCAGCTTTCGCTCCCACTCTGGAAGTCGATCAGCACCCGCGTGGTGGCGGCGGTGCCCGTGGTGCTGTCGAGGATGCGCACCTTGTAATCGGTCAGGTGCACCGTCTCCAGGATCGGGTAGGTGCCGACCAGGGCTTCCTGCAAGGCCGAGGCCAACGCATTGACGGGCCCCTTGCCTTCCGCCGCAGTGAACATCGTTCGCTGCCCCAGCTTCACTTTCACCGTTGCCTCCGACAGGATGCCTCGCCCATGGCGGTGTTCGGTGATGACGAAATAGTCCAGCAGTTCGAACGGCCGCACGTAGCCTTCCCGGGTGCGACGAAACATCAGTTCGACGCTGGCCTCTGCGGCTTCAAAGGTGAACCCCTCGTGTTCCAGATGCTTGATCTGGTTGAGCACGCGCTGGGCGTCCTCGCGGCCGATATCCACTCCCATGGATTTGGCCTGGAACACGATGTTCCCCCGCCCAGCCAGTTCCGAAGTCACCGAGCGCATGGTGTTGCCCACCAGGGTCGGTTCGACGTGCTGATAGGTGTCGCTGGCCTTCAGCATGGCGGCGACGTGGATACCGCCCTTGTGGGCGAACGCGCTGTGGCCGGTGTAGGGCTGGTGGTCGTCGTGTTTCAGGTTGGCCACTTCGGCGACGAACCGGGATACTGACGTCAGTTCCGCCAGCCGCTCCGGTGCCACCACCTCGTAGCCCATCTTCAGTTGGAAGTTCGGCAGCAGGGTGATCAGGTCCGCGTTGCCCACCCGCTCGCCATAGCCGTTGATGGTCCCCTGGACCTGGGTGCAGCCGCTGCGTACCGCCGCCAGGGAGTTCGCCGTGGCACAGCCGCTGTCGTTGTGGCAGTGGATGCCGAGGCGGGTGCCGACGTGCCGCGCCACTTCGGCGGTGATTTCCTCCACCTGCCAGGGCAGCTTGCCGCCGTTCGTTTCGCACAGCACCAGCCAGTCCGCGCCCGCCTCCGCCGCGGCTTTGAGCACCGCCAGCGAATACTCCCGGTTGGCCAGGAATCCATCGAAGAAGTGCTCGGCGTCGAACACCACTTCGCGCCCCTGGCTTTTCATGTAGGCGACGCTCTCGCCGATCATCACCAGGTTTTCCGCCAGCGTGGCCGACAGTACCTCGGTGACGTGATAGTCCCAACTCTTGCCCACCAGCGTCACCACCGGGGTGCCGGCGTCGATGAGGGCCTTGAGGTTGGCGTCGGTATCGCAATTGCCGTCCTTGCGGCGTGTGCTGCCGAAAGCGGCGAGGCGGGCGGTGCCGAGGCTGAGGCGATTGGCCCGGGCAAAAAAATCCGCGTCTTTCGGATTCGACCCCGGCCAGCCGCACTCGATGTAGTGGATGCCGAAATCCGCCAGCCTTTTGGCGATGGTCAGTTTGTCTTCGACGGAAAGCGAAATGTCTTCGCGCTGGCTACCATCGCGCAGGGTGGTGTCGTAAAGGAAAAGCTGTTTTGCCATAGGGGGACTGAAAGCAGTTGGGGGAACCCTCGCTACGGAGGGGAGATGGCGCGGCGTCTTCCAATCGGCCGCAGCACAACGTGGCCGGCCGTCAAGGAGCGGGAGTGTGCCATGAACGGCCGGGAGTCAGCGAGTCCCCCGCCCGTACGCCCCCGGAAGCGGCACGCTCAGTTCATTGCCGGTTCATCTTGCGCGACAGTGTGCGCTCACTGATGCCCAGCCGGGCCGCAAGCCCGCGACGATTGCCGGGCAGCCGGCCCTCGAGCCAGACCAGATAGCGGTGCTCCAGATCGTCGAGGGGGATTGGCTCCGTCACGACGAAGGACGGGCCCGATGCAGGCTCGCCCGCCTTCGCCACGGACAGTCCCGGCGAAGCGAAGTCGAGTCCAAGGTGGGTGGGGAGGATCTCGTCGCCGTCGGCCAGCAATGTGGCGCGCTCGATCACGTTGCGCAGCTCGCGGATGTTTCCCGGGTAGCGTCCGGCGGCCAGGTGGTCCAGGGCGGCGCGGCTGAAGCGCAACTTGCGCACGCTGGGGATACGTTCGAGGAAAGATTGGGCGAGCAGCGGAATGTCGTCGCTGCGCTCGGCGAGGGAGGGGGTGTGTATGGGAAAAGTGCTGATGCGGTAATAGAGATCGCGGCGAAAGGTCTCGGCCTGCACCATCTGCAGCAGGTCGCGATGGGTGGCGCAGATGAGGCGAAAATCGGCCCGCAGCGTTTCCACGCCGCCGACCCGCCGATAAGTCCCGTTCTCCAGCAAGCGCAGCAGCTTCACCTGCTGGGACAGTGGCAGATCGCCGATCTCGTCGAGAAACAGGGTGCCGCCGCTGGCACTTTCCACCAAGCCCAGCTTGCGGTTCGCCGCGCCCGTGAACGCCCCGCGCTCGTGGCCGAACAACTCGCTTTCGAACAGGGTCTCCGTCAGCCCGGAGCAATCGAGTACGACGAACGGCCCGCCGCTGCGCGTACTGGTTTCGTGGATTGCCCGCGCCACCAGTTCCTTGCCCGTCCCGGTTTCGCCCAGGAGCATCACGCTGGCGAAGGAGGGCGCCACCCGCATCATCTCGGCCAGCATGCGGCGAAACGGGGCCGAGCGCCCGACCAGTCCTTCGGCCGCGGGCCGGCTGCTGGCGTGGTGGACCACCCGCATGGTCTCGACGAAAAAAATGACCTGTCCCTCGTCGTCGCGGATTGGCGTGGTTTCCACATCCACGTGCTCTTCCCCGTGGGCGGTGTGGTGCAGATGGAGCGCCCGCTGCGTCTGGCCGCTGCGCTCGCTTGCCTTGAGGGGGCAGGATTCACCCGCCTCGTCGCAGGGCACGGTGAACCGGTGCGACACCTCGTAACAGTAGCGGCCCCGCACCGGCTGTCCCTGGCCGAATTCCCGGCAATAGGCCTGGTTTGCAAACACGATGCGGTATTTCGTATCCATCACGATGCGCGGCTCGGGCTGCTCATCGAGGAATGAACCGAGTTCGGCCAGGGAGCGGGTGGAGGAATCCATGGATGCGGACACGTCGGAATTGGCGTGTCAGTCTAGGCTGGTCGGACAGCAATGGCGAGCCTGGGGTGTTGGCCGGCCTTGTCCGTTCCTCCTTCCTTGGGGAATAAGCCTTATTAATTCCGTAGGTTAAGAGTTTTCGTGGATTTGGCCTGGATATGGTACGGAGCTTGCAGTAACAGGGGTAAACACACGCCACTACGGAGAACACTATGGATGATGTCTTGAAGACGCTGGCTAACCCCACGCGTCGCCAGTTGTTGTTCGCCACCGCAGCCGCCGGCGGTGTCGCCGCCGTGGCGACGGCGGTACCCTTCATCACCAGCCTTGCTCCCTCGGAGCGCGCGTTGGCGGCCGGCGGCCCCGTCGAAGTGGACATTTCCACCCTCGCGCCGGGAGAACTGATGACCGTCGAGTGGCGTGGCAAACCGGTGTGGATCGTGCATCGCACCCCGGAGATGCTTGCTTCCCTGAAGAAGATCGAGCCGGTATTGCTCGATCCGCAATCGACCACCAAACAGCAGCCGGAATACGCCCACAACGAGCACCGCTCGATCAAGCCGGAGATCTTCGTCGGGGTGGGGATATGTACCCACCTCGGTTGCTCGCCGTCGAAGAAGTTCGAGGTTGGCAATGCTGAGGGATTGGGTTCCGATTGGCCGGGGGGCTTCTTCTGCCCGTGTCACGGCTCCAAATTCGACCTCGCCGGGCGCGTGTTCAAAGGCGTTCCTGCCCCGACCAATCTGGAGATTCCACCCTACACCTACCTCACCGATGCGCGGGTGGTGATCGGCAAAGACGGATCGAGTGCCTGAAGGCCATGGGATCCAGCCGGCCAGGGCGGCGACCCGATCAAACCACGATGGGCCTTGACGGGTATCGAACGGGTTTTTGGGCGCGGCATTCGGGGGAACGACGATGAGCTATTTCCGGCAGTTGTACGATGCCGCCAGCGCCACCTACACCTACCTCATTTGCGATGGCGGATGCCGCGAGGCCATTCTGGTGGATCCTGTTCTGGGCGAGGTGCCCCTCTACTTGAGCCTCTTGGCGGAACGTCAATTGAAGCTTGCTTACGTGCTGGACACCCACATCCATTCCGATCACGTGACTGCGGCCGCGGTGCTGCGCGCACGTACCGGGGCGCGGGTTGCCGTGGGGTGCAACACCGGTGCGCAAGGAGCAGATCTGCTGGTGGACGACGGGCAGACATTGGCCTTGTGCGACGATACGATCCGCGTCATCGCCACCCCTGGCCATACGCCGGGCTGCATCTGTTACCTCTGGCGCGACCGCCTGTTCACCGGGGATTCGCTGCTGATCGGCGCCTGCGGCCGCACAGACTTTCAGGGGGGTGATGCCGGCCGCCTTTACGACAGCCTGATTCGCAAGCTGCTGGCGTTTCCCGACGAGACGCTGGTTTATCCCGGCCACGATTACCACGGCCGGCTCGTCTCCTGCATCGCCCAGGAGCGGCGCGGCAATCCGCTGCTCAGAGGGAAAACCCGCGACGAATTCGTTGCAGGCATGAATGGCGTTCCGCCGGCCGAACCCGTGTTCGATGCCGCGCTGATCGCCGCCAATCGCCGTTGCGGCGAGTTCGATGGGCCGCAGGGCGCGGCATTCCATCGGACACGCCGCGCGGACAACACCGGCCCCGGTGTCGAAGCCCCTTCGCAGCAGTCCCGGGTCGTCCAAAGCGCGGTGCCGCTCGGGGCGCAGCCTCAGCGCGCGCTGCTTCATTCCTAGCCGCCGCGCGTCCGATTCAATCTCAAGGAGTACCCCAAATGAAAATCGCAGTGACCAGCCAAAACTTCAGAACCGTGACGGGCCATGGCGGCAAGAGCCGGCGTTTCCTGATTTACGACGCGCAGCCGGGAACGCCGCCGACCGAGGTCGATCGCCTCGACCTGCCGATCGAACAGTCCTTCCACGAGTTTTCCGGGGGATCTCATCCGGTGGATGGCGTCGATGCCCTGGTGACGGGCAGCGCCGGCAGCGGCTTCATCCGCAAGCTGGCGGAGCGCGGCATACGCGTGGTCGTCACCGGCGAAACCGATCCGGTCAAGGCGGTAGACGACGTGCTGGCCGGCCACACCACTCCGCCCGCGCCCCATGACTGCGACCATCATGAACATCAGCACCAGCATCAGCACGGACAGCGGCATCAGGGTGGACGTGGCGCCTAGCCACCGCCGATTCCGGTGAATTTTGCCCGCCCGGGCGGCGGAGGGGCGAAACGCCGATCCGCCGCCCCGGCGCGCCGAGTTGCCCAAGCCCTATGCATTGAAGGCGCGTCAAGTCGGCATGCCGAGATTCTTGCGTTTCCTCGAAACAGCCATGAGCGAAAAAGCCAGCCGTCTCAAGAACTTCCCCATCTCCTGGTTTGCCCTGATCATGGGCATGTCGGGATTCACCATTGCCTGGAGCCGGGCGGAGCATGTCCTGGGACTGGGGTTCACTTTCGATCCGATCCTGCTTCCGGTGACGGCCGGCTTGTTCGTGTTGCTGACCCTGATTTACGTGGCGAAGGCGGTGAAGTACCCGAAAGACGTCTTGGGCGAGATGTCGCACCCGGTGAAGGTCGCCTTCGTGCCGACTTTCTCCATCAGCCTGCTGCTGCTCTCCATCGCGTTTCTATATCAGGATCCAAGTGGCTTGTCGTTCTGGCATTTTTCCTCTCCCGCGGGGCCTATTCGATTCCGCTGGCGGCGCTCACCATCGCCAGCCTCATCGTGGCCAAGGCGACGAGCCCTCAGGGTAGAACTTCGCCGCCCAGCATGGAAGCGGCCGGGGCATCGAGCATCCACAGGCAGCGCCCCGGGGACGGTTCGATCGACTGCGCGGGCCAGCGCCGCGGCTCCCGCGGGCCGTGCAACGTGACCCATACCGCGTCAGCTTTGTCCGCGCCGCTCACCAGAAACATCACGCACCGCGCCCGGTTGATCACCGGCAGGGTGAAGGTGATGCGCGTCGCGCCGAGTCGATCGACGCGGTTGGCGACCACGAGCCGGTGCTGCTCGTTCAATGCGGCGGTGCCGGGGAAAAGGGAGGCGGTGTGCGCATCGGTGCCCAGCCCGAGCAGGATCAGGTCGAAGGTGGGGAGTTCATCGGCGCCGAGCGCGAAGGACGAGCGCAGCACGGCCTCGTAATCCGCCGCCGCCGTGCCAGGATCCACCGCTTCCCCCTGGATCCGATGCACATTGGCGGGCGCAATCGGCACTTTCGACAACCGCGCCGCGGCCGCCATGCGGTAGTTGCTGTCGGGGTGATCGGGCCCCACGGGACGCTCATCGCCCCAGAAAACGTGGGTCGTTTCCCAGGGCACGCTATCGCGCAACCCCAGGTCGCTCGCCAGCAGGCCATACATTCCCCTTGGCGTCGATCCGCCCGCCAGCGCCACGGCGAAGCGGCCGCGGGCCGCAACGGCGTCTGCCGCCTGACGGGCGAATTCCTCAGCGGCGGCGCGATACAGCGCTGCCGCATCGGGCCAAACGCGCAGTTCGGGCACGGCCGGCGCTACATTTCGCCGGCCTGCAGGGCGGCATAGCGGGCCGCGCCGATCAAGGCAGTTTTGGGATTGAGGATGACCCGCACCGGCGTTGCTTCCATCAAGGGTCGCATGCGTCCTTTTGTGTTGAAGGCGGCTGTGAAAGTGGGGCCGTTGAGCTTGTCGATGATCTTCGGCGCGATGCCGCCGCCCAGATACACGCCCGCCGTGGCCATGAACTTCAGCGCCGCGTTTCCCGCCTCCGCGCCGAACAGGGAAATGAACATGTCCAGCGCCTGGACGCACATGGGACATTCGCCGTTCAGGCCGAAACGGGAGATCACGCTGGAAGGATCCTGTTCCCGCATCTGGGCCGTCACGGCGGAGAGTTCCCCGCCCCAACCGGTGTCGCGCAGGAACTCGTAGATGTTCAGCAGCCCCGGCCCCGAGACGATCCGCTCGTAGCTGACGTGCCCATACTTGGCGCGCAGGTGCTCCAGCAGCCCGACTTCCAGGTGGTCGCGCGGGCCGAAATCGGTGTGCCCGCCTTCGCAGGCGAAAGGGATGTGGCGGGTGCCGTCCCACACCATGCCGGCCTCCCCCAGCCCGGTGCCGGCGGACACCACGCAGGCGTTGCCCTTGGGGTCGGCCCGGCCTTCCTGCAGGGTAAAGAAATCCCCCGGTTCCAGGACGGCGATGCCGTAGGCGTTGGCTTCCAGGTCGTTGATCAGGAAAGCCCGATCGAGCCCGACCCCGCGGGCTAGTTCGGCGGCGTCCACGATCCAGGGTAACGAGGTCGTCTTCACCCGGCCATCGCGGATCGGACCGGCGACGCCGAAGCAGGCGGCGGACAGCGGCGCATCCCGCGTCCGGCGGAATTCCGCCACGATGGGCGCCAGGCCCGGATATTGGGCGCTGGGGTAGGTCTGTTCGTGTACCGCCGCGAGCTTCCCGTCGCGCACTTCGAACAAAGCCAGCCGCGAAGAGGTGCCGCCGATATCGCCTGCCAAGATCATGGATGAGTCTCCCGCCAGGCGCGGCCGTCCCGCGCCAGAAGTTCCGCGGCTTCTTTGGGGCCGGTGCTCCCCGCCGCATAGTTGGGAAAAGCGCGCGGTGGCAGCGCTTTCCACACGTCCAGTATCGGGGTGACCACGTTCCAGCCCGCTTCCACCATGTCGGCGCGCTGGAACAGCGTCTGGTCGCCGATCATGCAGTCGTACAGCAGCCGCTCGTAGCCGGTGCTGGGGGTGCAGCCGAAGTAGTCGGCGTAGCAGAAGTCCATCTCCACCGGGCCCTGGCGCATGATCGCTCCCGGCATCTTGGCGCCGAAACGCAGGGCAATGCCTTCGCTGGGCTGCACCCGGATCACCAACTGGTTGGTGGTGAGGTGGTCCATGGCGGTGTTGCGGAACAGCGTAAAGGGCGCGCGGCGGAAGCGGATCACGATCTCGGTGCCGCGGCTGGCCAAGCGTTTGCCGGTGCGCAGGTAGAAGGGCACGTCGGCCCAGCGCCAGTTGTCCAGGGTGAGTTTGAGGGCGACGAAGGTTTCCGTGGTCGAGTCCGGGGCGACCTTGGGTTCGCTGCGGTAGGCCGGCAGCTTCGTGCCATCCACCGTGCCTTCGCCGTACTGGCCGCGCACCGTCTTGGACAGCACGTCCTCGGGCGTGAACGGCTGGATGGCGTTGAGCACTTTGGCCTGCTCGTCCCGGACTGCGTCGGCGCTGAAGGAGATGGGCGGTTCCATCGCCGTCAGGGTCAGTAGCTGGAACAGGTGGTTGGGCAGCATGTCCCGCAGCGCGCCGGAAGTGTCGTAGTAGCCGCCGCGGGTTTCCACGCCCACGGTTTCGCCGGCGGTGATCTGCACGTGGTCGATGTAGCGGCGATTCCAGATCGGCTCGAAGATGCCATTGCCGAAACGGAACACCATCACGTTCTGCACCGTCTCCTTGCCCAGGTAGTGGTCTATGCGGTAGATCTGGCGCTCGGTCAGGACGTTCTTCAGTTCGCTGTTCAGGGCCCGCGCCGAATCGAGATCGCGGCCGAAAGGCTTCTCCACGACGACACGGCGCCAGCGGCCGTTCTCCTCCCGCGCCTAGCCGGCGGCGTCGAGTTGGCGCACGATCGGCCCGAAGAAGTTCGGCGCCACCGCGAGGTAGTGGAAATAGTGGGTTTCGGTGCCATGGGTCTTGGCTGCTTCGGCGATCTGGGCTTTGAGCCGGACGAAGGCGTCAGCGTCATCGAAGGCGCCGCGCACGTAATAGAGCCGCGGCGCCAGCCATTCCCAGATTCCCGCCTCCTTGGCCGTTGGCGCGAAACGGGCCATCTCTTCGGCCATGCGAGTGCGGAAAGACTCGGTGGTGTAGTCGCCGGTGGCGAAACCGATCACGGCGAACTGGGGGGAAAGCAGTTTGTCCCGCGCCAGGTTGCATAGGGCCGGCAGCAGCTTGCGTTTGGTCAGGTCGCCGCTGGCGCCGAAAATCACCATCACGCAGGGGCCGGCGATGCGGGTTTCGGCGGCGGGGGGCGCGGCCTCCGGGGCGCTCCCGCCGTGGCCATGGCCGATCATGGCTTTTCCGCGTGGCCGCCGAATTCGTAACGCAGCGCCGACAGCAGGCGGTCGGCGAAATCGCTTTCGCTGCGGGAGGCGAAGCGCTGGTAAAGCGCCGCACTCAGCACCGGCGCCGGCGTGCCCTCTTCGATGGCCGCCTGCAGCGTCCAGCGGCCTTCGCCGGAGTCGGCCACCTGGCCGGAGAAGCCGGTCAGATCCGGCTGCCTGGACAAAGCATTGGCCGTCAAATCCAGCAGCCAGGACGAGATGACGCTGCCGCGGCGCCACACTTCGGCGATGTCGGCCAGATCGAAGTCGTAGCGGTAGCGTTCGGGGTGGGCCAGGGG
>JBAWHH010000119.1:0-1956 GCA_049593715.1 Rhodocyclaceae bacterium | reverse complement strand
ATGTTGCCCTGCTCGATGATCGCGTAAGCCCGCGGCCCCAGGCCGGTGCCGAGGAAAACATCAATGACGTCGCGCCGCCGCACGTGGAGACCGTTGATGAAATAACTCGATTCGCCGTTGCGCTCCAGCGCCCGCTTGACGGCGATTTCGGCGTATTGGGACCACTGGCCGGCGGCGCGGCCAAGGGAATTGTCGAACACCAGTTCAACGCTGGCGCGGCCGATGGGCTTGCGCGAGGTGGAACCGTTGAAAATCACGTCCTGCATCGATTCGCCGCGCAGCGCCGCCGCTTTGGTCTCCCCCAGCACCCAGCGCACGGCGTCGATGATGTTGGACTTGCCGCAGCCGTTGGGCCCGACCACGCCCACGCGCTGGCCCGGCAGCAAGACCACCGTCGGGTCGACGAACGACTTGAATCCCGCCAGTTTCAGCTTGGTCAGGCGCACGTCAGAACGGATCCGGCTCGAGGCATAGGTTGGGGTCGGAGCGGAGGAAAGCAGGAGGAACGGCGGCTGCTTCGGCCCCGCCCCGGGAACGCAGACCGGCCGCGCCCCCCTTATTGGGCCGGTATAATAACACCTTTGAACCGCCGCCCCGCCGCTCCTGACCATGCCTTCCAAGCCGCTGAAAACACTGGAAACCTTCCCCAACCCCGCGCCCACACGCGACTACCATATCCACATGCAGATTCCGGAATTCACCTGTCTTTGCCCGAAGACGGGGCAGCCGGATTTCGCTACGCTTTACCTGGACTACATCCCGGACCAGACCTGCGTCGAACTGAAGAGCTTGAAGCTCTACATCTGGTCCTTCCGCAACGAGGGCGCGTTCCACGAAGCGGTGACCAATCAGATACTTGACGATCTCGTCGGCGCCACCCGCCCGCGTTTCATGCGCCTGACGGCCAAGTTTTTCGTGCGCGGCGGCATCTTCACCAACGTCGTGGCGGAGCATCGCGCCCCCGGCTGGCAGCCCCAGCCGCGGGTGGAATTGAGCCGGTTCGAACCCGACACGAACACCCGCGACTGAGCCGGCGACCCCGGGGCGCCTTCAAACCGTCCAGGGCGGCGGCGCTTCCGCATCGATGCCGTAGCGCGTGATCGCTTCAGCCACGATCTGCGCATCGATTCTGCCTTCCCGCACCAGGGAATGCAGGGCGGCGACGGCGACCTGATAGCGATCCACCTCGAAGAAGCGGCGCATCATGGCCCGGGTATCGCTGCGGCCGAAACCGTCCGTGCCCAGGGCGACGAAGCGGGCCGGAACGTAAGCCGCGATCAGTTGCGGATACGCGCAGACGTAATCGGTGGCGGCGATGATGGGCCGGTCGCCCGACAGGCACGCCTCCACATAGCTCATCCTCGATGGCTGCCGGGGATGCAGACGGTTCCAGCGCTCCGTCTCCCGCGCTTCGCGCGCCAGTTCGGTGAAACTGGTGACGCTCCAGATCTCGCTTCCCACTTGCCAATCCTGGGCCAGGAGTTCGCCAGCGGCGATGACTTCGCGCAGGATGGCGCCGGACCCCAGCAGGCAAACCCCGCCCCCTGCCGCCTTGTGGCCGCCGCAGCGGTACATCCCTTTGATGATGCCGGACTCGGCGCCGGGCGGCAGGGACGGCTGGGGCGAGTTCTCGTTCATCACCGTCAGGTAATAGAAAACGTCCAGCTGCTCCGTCATCATCTGGCGCGCGCCGTAGTCGACGATCACCGCGACCTCATAAGCGAACGCCGGATCGTAGGCACGGCAGTTGGGATTGGTCGCGGCCAGGGCGTGGCTGGCGCCATCTTCGTGCTGCAGCCCTTCTCCGCTCAGGGTGGTGCGCCCGGCGGTGGCGCCGATGAGGAAACCGCGGGCGCGCTGGTCCGACGCCGCCCAGATCAGGTCGCCGACGCGCTGGAAACCGAACATCGAGTAGTAGATGTAGACGGGCAGCATGGGCAGGCCATGCACGCTGTA
>JBAWHH010000118.1:0-7810 GCA_049593715.1 Rhodocyclaceae bacterium | reverse complement strand
TATTTGAGGGCGTTGGCGAGCAGGTTGTCGCAGGCGATGCGCAACAGATTGGCATCAGCCAGGCATTGTGGCGCCGAGCCGTTGATGAATTCGATCGTCCGGCCTTCCTGCAGCGGGGACAGTTCGTGCCAAGCGGCAGCGAACAGGTCTATCGGGTTCACCGATTTCAGTTGCACCGGCTGGCGGGCTTCGCGCAGGAAATCCAGAATCGTCTGCACCATGGTACTGATGCGGCGCGAATTGAGTTGCGCCCGTTCCAGGGCCTGCTGGCCGGTCAGGCTGAGCAGGTCCCGCTCGTCGCCGATGACATCGAGGAAACCCGCTACGGCCCGCAACGGTGCGCGCAGATCGTGGGACAGCGTGGCCGAGACCATTTCCAACTCCCGCAAGGATTCGCGGATTTCCAGGTTCAACCCCTTTTCCCGCTCCAGCGCCGCCAGATTCTCGGCAAGCGCCGCCTGGAGTTTGCCGGTGCGGTCAGCCACCCGGTTTTCCAGCTCGGCGTTGCTTTCCTCCAGCCGCTGCTGCAGCAGCTTGCGGTCGGTGATGTCGGTGTAGGTGCCGATGATGCGCAACGGCGCGCCGCTGACATCGCGCGAGATGACTTTGCCCCGATCGAGCACCCAGCGGTAGCTGCCGTCCTTTGCGCGCATGCGGTGTTCGGTCGCGTACTGGTCCGTTTCCCCCAGAAGGTGGCGTTCGATGTCGGCGTAGGTGGCCGCAAGATCGCCGGGATGAACGCGCTGCTTCCAGGACTCGAGGGAATCGCCGATTTCCTCGTCGGCGTAGCCGAGCATGGCTTTCCAGGCATGGGAATAGAACACCTTGCCGCTGGGCACGTCCCAGTCCCACACGCCATGGCCGGCGGCATCGAGGGCGAACTGCCAGCGTGTCTCGGCATCGCGCAAGGCCGCCTGCGCTGCCAAGCGCTCGGTGATGTCGGTCACCACCACACACAGCGTATCCAGCGGCCCGCCCATGTAGCGGACGATGCGCACCAGCACCGGGCGCGTCCCACCGGCTTCGCGCTCCCAGGATTCGAACTCGATGGCGGGAATTTCGCCCCGGTACAGGCGGCGCAATTCCGCCGCCAGATCGGCCGCAGGCATCCAGGTCTGATGCGCCAGCAGGGTGGTGTTCCGCAGTTCGGCGAGGGAGGCGGCATGGTCCGGCTGGCGCGCCCGTACCGTCCGGTTGGCGAACAGGTAGCGCGTATCCAGGGCACTGCAGAGGTAAACGTCCCCCGGCGTCTGGTCGAAAAACGATTCGAGCAGCGCCGCTTCGACGGTCTTGCGCCGGCCTTCGCATAGCGATTGGGCCACCGTGGCAAGTTGCGCCAGGCTCCTCCGTTGTTCGGCGGAAAGGGAGCGCGGGCGGCGATCGACGACGCCAAGGGTGCCCAGGGCATAGCCCTGGTCGTCGGACAAGGTGATGCCATGGTAAAAGCGCCAGCCCGCCTCGCCCCTCACCGCGGGGTTGTCGCGGAAACGGGCGTCGAGTTCTGCGTCGGGAACTTCGAGGGGCTCGCGCTGCAGGATGGTGACGGCACAGAAGGCGATTTCCCAGGCGGGTTTGGGAACGCCATCCAGTCCATGGGACGATTTGACCCAGTGCCGCACGCCATCCAGCACGGTGAACACGGCAATGGGGGTGGAACAGAGTTGCGCCGCGAACTGCGTTATGGCGTCGAAAGCCGGTTCCGACGGTGGGTCAACGAACCCAAGCTCCTGGAGCAGCCGCAGGCGGCGGGTATCCTGAGTGGGTGTACCGGCGGACACGAGACTGACCACTCCTTTCGCGCACGGGCATTGTTCGAAGACACGCGACACTCGATGCGTCGCGAGATTGTCGCCGGCAATGGCGATTCTAGACGTATATCCCCTTGTACAGCAGCCTTATGCGAAACCAGTCACGCCCAGCCCAGACTGGCATTTAATGCCCGTCCGCCAGCCGCCCGGAAAACAGGCTGGCAGCAACGATCATGGCGCCGCCAGTCCATTCCTTGGGGCCCATTGCCTCCCCCGCCAGTAGCCACGAGGACAGCGCCGCCACCACCAGTTCGGAGAGGAAAATCACGCTGGCGCGGTTGGCGGAAGTGTGGGTGAGGCCGAATTGCACGGCGAGGTTGATCGACAGCAGCACCAGCCCCACCAGTCCGACCAGCATCCAGGCCTCCATCGGCGGGGGGTGGGGAAGGAGCGAACCGTCGGTGAAGGGAAGCACCGCCATCCCCACCAGCGTCACGCCGAGAAAAACGGCGCTGCACTTGATTTCCAGGGGCAGGTGAGGCGTCCTGCGTACCAGGACGTTGGTGACGGCAAAACAGAATCCTGACGCCATGCCGACCCACTCGGCACCGTTCTTCGGCCATGGCGCGCCGATCTGCGGGTGCCACAGCATGACTGCGGCACCGGCCACCGACAACCCGATCACCCCGGCCCCGGCGCGATTCACCCTTTCGTCGAGGAGCAGGCGGGCCAGCAGCACCGTCCACAGCGGCGACAGGTAAAAAAGGAGCAGCACGCGCATCACTTCGCCGTGCACCGTGGCCACCACATAGCCGAGATTGCAGCCCCCGGCGGCAAGGCTTAGCCAGAGCAAGGTCCACTCCCACCGGACGCCGCGCAGCATGCGCGGGAAAGCCAGCAGCGCACCCGCCAGGGCCACGGCATAAGTGGCGATGGACGCCATCACCCCAGACAGACCCATGGCTTCCAGCGCGCGGTAGGGGTACCAGATCAGCCCCCACACCAACGCCCCGGCCAGCAGCCCCGCAACGGCGACCCGATTTGTCCTGCTGGTGTCATGCATCCCTATAATCCCGGAAATTTCGCTCGAATGCTCGGCGGCGCCCTCGAACACGAAACGTGGCGGCGAACTGACGCACGACCGCCACTTCGCCCTTTGCGCGGGCGGCCAACCAGCGTTTCTTGGATAATCCCGAAAAAACCCAGAGGCGCCGGCCAGAAACCGGCTGACAGACGTGAATCCGAACCTCGCCCGACTCCAGCCCTATCCCTTCGAGCGCCTGCGCCACCTGTACGCCGGCACCCACCCGCCGGCCAAATATCGGCCAATACGGCTTTCCATCGGCGAGCCGCAACACCCCACGCCGGAGTTCATCAAACATGCCCTCGGCGAAGGACTGGCGGGCCTGGCGAATTATCCCACGACCATCGGCAGCGACACGCTACGCGGCGCCATCGCCCACTGGATCGAGCGCCGCTACAGCCTGCCGCCGCTGGACGCCCATCGCCAGGTGCTGCCGGTGAACGGCTCGCGCGAAGCACTGTTCGCCTTCGCCCAGTGCGTGATCGACCCGAGCCGGCCCAGCCCCCGCGTGGTCTGCCCCAATCCTTTCTATCAGATCTACGAAGGGGCGGCGCTGCTGGCCGGGGCCACGCCGCTGTTCCTCAACCAGATCCCGGAAAACGACTTTGGCCTGGATCTCGACGGGTTGTCGCCGGAGGACTGGGAGAACACCCAGTTGATGTACGTCTGCTCGCCCGGCAATCCGACCGGGCATGTGCTGAACCTGGACGACTGGCGCGCCCTGTTTTCCCTCGCCGACCGCTACGGTTTCATCATCGCGTCGGATGAGTGTTATTCCGAGATCCACTTCGACGACGACCACCCGCCACTGGGCGCGCTGCAGGCCGCGCAGCAGTTGGGACGAAACGGCTATCACCGGCTGGTGGTGTTTTCCAGCCTGTCGAAACGTTCCAACGTGCCGGGCATGCGCTCCGGCTTCGTCGCGGGGGACGGGGCGCTGCTGGAGAAGTTCCTCCTCTACCGCACCTACCACGGCAACGCCTTGAACCCGGCGGTGCAGCATGCCAGCGTGGCCGCCTGGAACGACGAAGTCCACGTCGCAGAAAATCGCCGCCTGTACCGGGAAAAGTTCCAGCGTGTCACGCCGATAGTGGCACAGCACTTGCCGTGCAGCGTGCCGGAAGCGGGCTTCTACCTCTGGGCGCGCACGCCGGAGCCGGATACCGCCTTCGCCCGCCGCCTGCACCACGAATATAATGTCGCGGTACTGCCCGGCAGCTATCTGGCGCGGGAGGCGGGGGGCATCAACCCCGGCGCCGGATTCGTGCGCATCGCACTGGTTGCGGGCCTCGCCGATTGCCTGGAAGCGGCGGAACGCATCGCCGCTTGCTGCGCCACTCTATGAATTAAAGGAAAGATCACATCATGCAGGAACAACAAACCATCATTGAACAGGCCTTCGAGAACCGGGCCGATATCCAACCCGGAAACGCGCCGGCCGCCGTGGTGGAAGCGGTCAACTGGGTGCTGGACCAGCTCGACGGCGGCACGCTGCGCGTCGCCGAACGGCTCGACGGAGACTGGATCACCCACCAGTGGATCAAGAAGGCGGTGCTGTTGTCCTTCCGCCTCGAAGACAACCGGGTGATGGACGACGGCGTGACGTGCTACTACGACAAGGTCACGCCCAAGTTCGCCGGCTACAGCGCCGAAGACTTCGCCCGCGGCGGCTTCCGCGTCGTGCCCGACGCCATGGTGCGCCGTGGTTCGTTCATCGGCAAGAACGTGGTGTTGATGCCCTCCTACGTGAACATCGGCGCCTATGTCGATGAAGGTGCCATGATAGACACTTGGGCCACGGTGGGTTCCTGCGCCCAGATCGGCAAAAACGTGCATCTTTCCGGCGGCGCCGGTATCGGCGGCGTGCTGGAGCCGGTGCAGGCCAACCCGACCATCATCGGCGACAACTGCTTCATTGGCGCCCGCTCGGAAGTGGTGGAAGGCGTCATCGTCGAGGACAACTGCGTCATTTCCATGGGCGTGTACATTGGCCAGAGCACGCGCATCTACAACCGCGAGACGGGGGAAATCACCTACGGCCGCATCCCCGCCGGCTCGGTGGTGGTGTCCGGCAACCTGCCTTCCGGCGATGGCAAGTACAGCCTCTATTGCGCCGTGATCGTGAAGCAGGTGGATGCCAAGACGCGCGGCAAAGTCAGCATCAACGAACTGCTGCGCGGCGTCTGATGCGGCCGGCGCCGCGCCAGATGTGTCCGGCGATTCGCGTTGCAGGCCGCTAACCTCGGGGGCACGGCGATGATTTTCGACAAGCTGTTCCAGTTGATGGCCGACAAACAGGCGTCCGACATCTTCGTCGCTGCCGGCGCCCCCATCCACATCAAGATCCAGGGCACCACCATCCCGGTCAACCAGCAGGTGATGGATCCGGCGACGATTCAGCGCATGGCCTATGAGCTGATGAACCCGGAACAGATCGAGCGCTTCGAGAAAACCAAGGAGATGAACCTCTCCTTCGGCATCCGCGAAGCGGGCAACTTCCGCGTCAACATCATGTGGCAGCGCGGCTCGATCAGCATCGTCGTGCGCTTCATCCAGGGCGAGGTGCCGGCGCTGGGCAGCCTCGGCCTGCCGTCCGTGTTGTCTGAAATCATTCTGGAGAAGCGCGGTCTGGTGCTGGTGGTGGGTGCCACCGGCTCGGGCAAGTCCACCACCATCGCGTCGATGATCGACCACCGGAATGCCAGCCGTACCGGGCATATCCTCACCATCGAGGATCCGATCGAGTACCTGTTCAAGCACAAGAAGTCCATCGTCAATCAGCGCGAGATCGGCATGGACACCCTCACCTGGGGCGACGCGCTGAAGAACGCCATGCGCCAGGCGCCGGACTGCATCCTGATCGGCGAAATCCGCGACCGCGAAACCATGCAGGCGGCGCTGGCCTACGCCCAGACCGGGCACTTGTGCGTAGCCACGCTGCACGCCAACAACGCCTATCACGCGCTCAACCGCATCATCAATTTTTTCCCGCTGGAGAGCCGCACCCTGCTGTTCCTCGACCTCTCGGTCAGCCTCAAGTGCATCGTTTCCCAGCGCCTGGTGAAGAAGCCCGACGGCCGGCGCATCCCATCGGTGGAGATTCTCCTCAACACCCGCCACATCGCCGAGCTGATCGAGCGCGGGGAAGTGAGCGAAATCAAGGAAGCGATGGAGCAGAGCCTGGCGCCGGGATGCCAGACGTTCGAACAGGATCTGTTCCGGTTGTCGAAGGAGAAGACCATTACACTGGAAGAAGCGCTCGCCAACGCGGACTCCCCCACCAACCTGTCCTGGCTGATCAACAACGCCCAATTGGCTGAGCCGAGCGAAAGCCAGGCGCCGAAAATCGGCATGGTGGAGTTCGACCGCAATAGCGGCGGCGGGGGTGGCGGAGCCTCGTTCGAGGAGTTCTCCCTGCACCTCGGCGACGAGGTCAAGCAGTAGGCATACTCTGCGCAGGCCCGGCCCCGAACACCAGCCGCCGTTCCGCACCTTTACCGACACCCTTCGCTCCTACTTCCCCGCCGTGAATCCCGGTTCCACTCTGCAGCTCGCCCGCGACTTGATCTGCCGCCCTTCTGTCACCCCCGCCGACGCCGGCTGCCTCGAAATCATCGGCGCGCGGCTCGCGCCGCTTGGTTTCCGCGTCGAACGCCTCGACTGCAACGGGGTGTCCAACTTGTGGGCGCGCCGCGGCGACGCCGGACCGCTGGTCTGTTTCGCCGGCCACACCGACGTGGTCCCCAGCGGCCCGCGGGACGCTTGGCTCACGGACCCGTTCCAACCGGAGGAGCGCGAGGGCCGCCTGTATGGGCGGGGCGCGGCGGACATGAAATCGTCCCTCGCCGCTTTCGTCACCGCCATCGAGGCATTCCTCAGCGCCCATCCGGAGCCCAGGGGATCTATTGCGCTCCTGCTGACCTCCGACGAGGAAGGCGACGCGGTGGATGGCACCATCCATGTCGTGGACACCCTGCGGGCCCGCGGCGAAGCCATCGACTATTGCGTGGTGGGCGAGCCCACGTCCGAAGCAGCGCTGGGCGACACCCTGAAGAACGGGCGGCGCGGCTCGCTTTCCGGCAAGCTGGTTGTCCGCGGCGTGCAAGGCCACGTCGCCTACCCGCAACTGGCACGCAACCCGGTGCATCTTGCCGCACCGGCGCTGGCGGAACTCGCCGGCGTCGCCTGGGACCAGGGCGATGACTTCTTTCCGCCCACGACCTGGCAGATATCCAACATCCATGCCGGCACCGGCGCCAACAACGTGATCCCCGGTGCGCTGGAGGTGCTGTTCAACTTCCGCTTTGCGCCCATCTCCACTGTGGAACATCTCAAGGCGCACCTGGAAGGCGTTCTCTCCAAGCACGACCTGGACTACCGCATCGACTGGACCTTGTCGGCCGAGCCTTACCTGACAACGCCGGGCGACCTGGTTGCGGCGGCACGCCGCGCCGTGCTGGAAGAGACGGGCATCGTGGCCCGGCTGTCCACGACCGGGGGCACTTCGGACGCGCGCTTCATCGCCAAGATCTGCCGCGAAGTGATTGAACTCGGGCCGGCAAACGCCACGATCCACAAGGCGAACGAAAACGTCGCCGTCACCGCTCTGGACCCCCTGTCGCGCATCTACCGCCGCATCCTCAGCGCCTTGCTGGTGCCCTAGCCGTGGACGGAACAAACATCGCACTGCTGGCGGTCGGGCTTGGCCTGGGCGCGCTGGCTTACGCAGCGGGAGGTCGACGGCGCAAAGCGGCAAAGCGCGCGTACATCGCCGCCTACACGTTTCCCAAAGGCCTCGACAGCCGATTGCTGAAGCACCACCCGCAATTGACTGCGGCCGAGGTGGGCCGGGTGTTCGAGGGCCAGCGCCAGCTTTTCGCCGTGGCGCTGGAAGCCAAAGGCAAGTTCGTCGCCATGCCGTCCCAGGTGGTCGACGACTTGTGGCACGAATTCATCCTCTACACGCGCAACTACGACC
>JBAWHH010000117.1:0-2614 GCA_049593715.1 Rhodocyclaceae bacterium | reverse complement strand
ACAGAGCCGAGGCGATGGCGATGCTGAAGTCGCGGCTGTACGAACTGGAACTGCGCAAGCGCCAGGCCGAGCAGCAGAAGCTGGAAGATTCCAAGACCGACATCGGCTGGGGCCACCAGATCCGCAGCTACGTGCTGGACCAGTCGCGCATCAAGGATCTGCGCACCAACGTGGAAGTCGGCAACACCCAGGCCGTGCTGGACGGCGACCTGGACGGCTTCATCGAGGCGAGCCTCAAGCAGGGCGTCTGAGACGTTGTGGTAAGTGCCCCAGGCTCTCCCCCGCTACAGGACTTCCTCGCCCCCAACGTCCTCCCCGAGGACGTGCCGGGGCTGCATGGCCTGCTCGCGGCGCGGCCGCTGATCGGCGCTTTCGTCGCCCTGTTCCGCGGCGGTGACGAAGAGGTTCTGGTGCGGCTGGCGGTGCTGCGCGAGATTGGCGCCCGGGCCGAAGCGCCGCACTGGTCGCCGCGGGAACTGGAAGCGCGCTTCGTCTGGCTCGATCCGGTCAAGCTGGACACGGTGCTCAAGCGCCTGCGCGAGCACGAGTTGCTGGTCTGGGACAGCGACACCCGCCTCTATGCCTTGGCCCCTGCCGGCCGGGTGGCATTGGCGGCGCTGGACCAGATGCTGGCCTTTTCCGCCGATGAAGACGCCGGTCTCGGTTTCCTCGTCTCCCAGGTGGCGGCCGGCGCCTCCGTGGGCCGGCTTTCCGCCGATCACCTGCGCCACCTCCTGGCGCGGCTTGCGGAACTGAAGGACGAGTTCTCCGCCGCCGTCGCGTCCGGCTCGGAATTCCGGCTGCGTGCGGCCCAGGCCAAGCTGGAATCGGTATGGCAGTGGATGGACAAGGGCACCCAGGTGCTGGGGGCACTGGCCGCCGAAGGTTTCGACGACGACACTTGGAGGCTGGCGCAGGAAATCGGCGCGCGCCAGTCCGAAATCATGCGCATGGCCTCAGTGTTCCAGCGCGAGCTGGCAGCCATCGCCCGCCAGCGCGTCCATTTGGCCCAGGGCGGCATCACCACGTCGGAAGTCGCCGCCTGGCTGCGCCGCCAGAGCATCGACGAGCTGTTCGACCTCGCCGCTGGCGGTCTGGCGCTGGTGCCCGAACCCGCCTTCATCCTGCCCGACGTGATGGCGGACGTCGCCGAGACAGAACTGGTGGACAAGCACCGCGCCGACCGCCGGCCCTCCGTGCTCCCGCCGCCGGAGGACGCCCAACCCGTCACCGACGCCTTGCTGGAGCCGCCGCCGGAGTTCGCCGAACTGCTGCGCACCCTGGCCGCCATCGAAACGCCGCTGCCGGTGAGCGATGCCGTGGTGGGGGGCAGTTTTCGCTCCGCATCCTATCGCCTGTCCCTCCTGCCGTTTCTGGGCGAAACCAACGTCGACCCAGACCTCGCGCCGCTGGCCGACCTGCCGCTGACCCTGGATTGGGAATCGGGGCCGCTGGCCGAAGTGGGCCGACACGAGGTGGCCGCCATCACCCCGGGCAAGTTGCTCCCGGCTGACTGAATATGGATCCTTCCCGCTTCATCGCCCGCCTGCTCGCCTGGCGCAGCCTTCCGCGCCAGGACCGCGAAGTCCTGCGCCTGCTCACCGACGACAGCCTGCGGCTGGAAGTGGAGACGCGCCTGGCAACCTGCGGCCTGCGGCTGCTCGACCATCCGTACGCCGACCACGTCGCCATCGCCCTCACGCGGGACGCCGAAGCCCCGGTGTTCGAGACCGACGCCGAATGGCTGACCAGCAACTTCGGCCTGCCGCGGGATGGCGTGGCGCTCCTGGTGCTGCTGTGGGCGCTGATCGTGCTGCCGAAACGAGAGCGGCAGGTAGCGAAGGTGGACGCCGAAGGCCAGGGCGAAATGTTCACTGGCGTGGTGCGGAAAACCGAAGATCCGTCGCGCGGCATTGCCGAGGCCGCGCTGCTGGAAGACTACGGGCGCCTGCTCGGCGGCAAGACCCGCGTGACCCAGATGCTGCTGCCCCAACTCGCCCGGCTCGGTTTCATCGAGCGGCGCAACAAAGCGATTTTCGAAGGGCCGTTGCTGGATCTGGCCTTCGATTACGCCGAACTCGCCCCGCGCATCCTGCAGGGGACGCTGGCCGACGTCCTCAAGCGGCGCTCCTCGGCCGCCAGCCCGGAAACCGACTGATGTTCCGCTTCGAAAAGCTGGAGGTCGTCCATTGGGACTACTGGCAACGAGTGGAACTGCCCCTCGATGCCGCCATCGTCACCATCGTCGGGCCGAACGGTTCCGGCAAGACCACGCTGCTCGACGCCCTGCGCACGCTGCTGGCGCTGGAGTGTTCCGGCCAGGGCACGCGGCGGCGCGATTACAAGCGCTATGTGCGGCGCAATGGCGAAGACTTCGCCTGGTTGCGCGCCGTGGTGGATAACCGCCGCCTGCCCAACGGCCGCCGACCGTTCTGGCCGCCCCATCAGGAAGACCGGGTGACCCTGGCCTGCCGCATCGAGAAGAAAGGCGGCGACTGGACGCGCAGCTACTACCTGGCGGGCAACGACGTGCCCATCGATGCCATCGAGCAGCAGGGCCAGCCCTACGGCGTGCGGGACTGGAAACAGTTGATGCAGCAGGCCGGCCTGACGC
>JBAWHH010000116.1:0-2229 GCA_049593715.1 Rhodocyclaceae bacterium | reverse complement strand
ACGCTCTCCCAGCTGAGCTATGCCCCCAAAGAGTCGAGAATTCTACAAACTCGGCGTGGATCGGTCAATGTCGGAAAGGGCCTGTTTGCTGACCATTGCGCGGGTTCTTTCACCGAGTGCTCCCTTGGCAGCGAAATCCCTGGCGGCGAAATCCCTTGAGAGTTCTTAGTGGGCGCGGATATAATCCGCTGCTTTACAGAAATCAATAGCAGAGTCCGATATGGCGCTTCCCACCGCAGAGAAATCCCAGATCGTCGGCCAGTATCAGCGCAAGTCAGGGGATACCGGTTCGCCCGAAGTTCAAGTTGCCCTCCTGACCGCGCGCATCAACGGTCTGACCGGTCATTTCAAGGCCAATGTGAAGGATCACCACTCGCGCCGCGGCCTGCTTAAGATGGTGAGCCAGCGACGCAAGATGCTCGACTACCTGAAAGGCACGAGCGTGGACCGTTACCGTTCCCTGATCGAGCGGCTGGGCCTACGCAAGTAACTCGGTTCGTGTTTTGCCCCTTCGTTACTGTTGTGGGCACTGTCAAGGACACCGGCGCGAGCATCGAAAGCTGCGCCGGTTTTGCTTTTTGTGACCTGCGCCTCGCCGAGTCCTGGCGGGAAGCGCTTCCAGGCCGCCAGCCGGCCGTGACGCCCGTCAATACGAAGCGAGCGACGATCGCAGCGCCGGTCTTTCCACTCTGAGAGGACACACCTTTGCTTAACCCAACGAAGAAAACCTTTGCCTACGGTGCACACACCGTGACGCTGGAGACTGGCGAAATCGCTCGCCAGGCCCACGGCGCCGTGATTGTGAACATGGACGACACGGTGGTCCTGGCGACCGTCGTCGCGGCGCGGGACGTCCGGCCGGGACAGGACTTCTTCCCCCTCACCGTCGACTACATAGAGAAGACTTACGCCGCGGGCCGCATCCCCGGTGGATTCTTCAAACGCGAAGGCCGCCCCTCGGAAAAGGAGATCCTCACCTCGCGGCTCATCGACCGGCCCATCCGCCCCCTGTTCCCGGACGGTTTCTATAACGAAGTGCAGGTCGTGATCACGGTTTTGTCGCTGAACCCCGAAGTGGACCCGGACATCCCGGCACTGATCGGAACCTCGGCCGCCATGGCGATCTCCGGCCTTCCCTTCAACGGCCCCATCGGCGCAGCCCGCGTCGGCTATGCCGATGGCCAGTACATCCTCAACCCGACGCTTTCTCAGGTCAAAGAAGGCCAGTTGAACCTAGTCGTGGCGGGCACCCAAAGCGCCGTGCTGATGGTGGAATCCGAAGCACTGGAACTGCCCGAGGACGTGATGCTCGGCGCGGTCGTCTTCGGCCACGAGCAGATGCAGACCGCCATCAACGCCATCAATGACTTAGTGGAAATCGCCGGCAAGCCGGAATGGGACTGGCAGGCTCCCGCCAAGGATGAAGCGCTCATCGCCAAGGTGGCGGAGATTGCGGAAGCCGATCTGCGCGAAGCCTATCGCATCACCCAGAAGCAGGCGCGTACGGTGCGGGTGGACGAAATTCGCGCCAAGCTGCTTGAAACGCTTGCCACTGCCGAGTCGCCTGCGGACGCCAATCAGGTCAAGGAGGTGTTCTTCAGTCTCGAAGCGACGATCGTGCGCAGCCAGATCCTCAACGGCCAGGCGCGTATCGACGGGCGCGATACGCGCACCGTGCGCCCAATCTCCATCCGCCACAGCGTACTGCCGCGCACCCATGGCTCGGCGCTGTTTACCCGCGGCGAAACCCAGGCGCTGGTGGTAGCAACCCTCGGCACTGGGCGCGATGAGCAGATCATCGACGCACTGGCGGGCGAGTACAAAGACCGCTTCATGCTTCACTACAACATGCCTCCCTTCGCCACCGGGGAAACCGGCCGCGTCGGTTCGCCGAAGCGGCGCGAAATCGGCCACGGCCGCCTGGCGAAGCGCGCCCTGATCGCGGCCCTGCCCGCCCAGGAAGACTTCAACTACTCCATCCGGGTGGTATCGGAAGTTACCGAATCCAACGGTTCGAGTTCCATGGCCACCGTCTGCGGCACGTCGCTCGCCCTGATGGACGCAGGCGTTCCGCTCAAGGCCCACGTGGCGGGCATCGCCATGGGCCTCATCAAGGAAGGCAATCGCTTCGCCGTGCTGACCGACATCCTTGGCGACGAAGATCACCTCGGCGACATGGATTTCAAGGTGGCGGGCACCGAAACCGGCGTCACGGCCCTGCAGATGGAC
>JBAWHH010000115.1:0-2448 GCA_049593715.1 Rhodocyclaceae bacterium | reverse complement strand
CTCCAGGCCGGCCTTGCGGATATCTTTGGCGTATTCGGAAGGCACCACCGTGCCGTTGCTATCCACCGACAGCAGGGCCCACATCGGCGGGGCAAAGATGTTGACGCCCTGTTTCTTCAGCGTTTTCAGTTCTTCCAAGGTTAGCCGCGGAATCGGCGGACTGACGGTCGGATCGATGCTGTCGAGGTACACCGCCTGCTTGCCGAAGGCGGGCTCACGCTCTATCCAGTACAGCACGTCGGCCTTGTTGAAGGACTGGGCCCATACGTTCCTGGGACTTACCCCTGCGTCCGTGAGCGTATCGACGAATTTCTGCGCGTAGCCTTCCTGGCTGCCGAAGATCCGGTCGACGCGATCCTGATTCTCGGCGTTCTTCAGTTCGGGCGTGTGCTTGACGCCGAGCTTCTGGTTCAGCGCGATGCTTTCCTTGAAAGTCATCAGCTTAGCGTGGCCCGTATAGACGTCGGTCCGCCAGCTTGCCGTTCCGCCGAGATAAGCGGCCGGAGTGGTTGCCGCCGGGACACTGGCATCCATTTTCGGCTTGAGGGACTTGAATTCCTCGAGCGTCAGGTCGCTGGTGCAGCATTTTGGACTCGGGTGCGCGCCCACCGGGCCGGTCCAGGGAACGGAACACTTGTTGTTGAGTTCGGTGGCGACAATGTTCGTCGTCGTGTGCAGGTCGCATTCGCTGTGGCGGCAGACCAGTTCGCCGTCGCTGGTGAAGCTGACATCGCATTCGACGATGCCGGCGCCCATGCGCGCACCAGCGCGGTAGGAGACGTCGGTGTGCTCAGGGAACTGCATCGCGGCGCCGCGGTGGCCGATGGAAAAGTCGGTGCGGTAGAAGGGCCCGTTCTGACACTGCAGAAGCTTGTCCTTGAGCTTGCCCTCTTCCATGCCCTGGACGAGGTAGAACGGGCGGGGACCCAGTTGCACGCTCGGTTTCGCATAGTGATGGTCTTCCCTGTCGTTGCCTTCGCTGCCCGCCTGGGCGGTTGCGGCCAGCACGACGCCGGCAAGCGAAAGGGCGATGGCCAGATACCTGGACTTGCGCATCCGATTCCTCCTTTATTTGGGATTGGTTTGCACCGGGCGCGGATTTGCGCCCCGGTGCCACTCTGGATCGTCGATGTTCAGGCCGGATGGCATTTTCGTTACAGTGCCTTTGCAGCCTCGTGACACGGGGTGCTCCTGCCCGGCGATGGTGTTCGAGACGTCGAGCGTCGAAATCGCCGATCGACGCGGCCCGGATGCCCTCCATCGGCGCTCTGCCATCCCGCGTGCTACCGCATCACCGCGCACGGTGAATTCGTTCTCCGTCATTCCCGCGCAGTCCGGAAGCTAGATTGGTCAATCTATTCAGGGCATTGAACGCTATCTTGATCAACGAGCGGGATTCCCGCTTGCCCCCGCGGGAATGACGGTAAATCAATGAGTTGTGGCTAGAACAAGATGCCCGTGGATCACCGCGTGACGCTTCTTCCACATGACTCGGCCGAGTACCTCGACGCGAATCCGGCCGAAGCCTGGCCGTCGGCCATGGACGAAACGACCTGGCGCGGTCTCCACCGGCAGAAGGAATGGTTCCCCGGGCTTGCTCCAACGGAGCTACGTGCCTTGGCTCAAATGCACCACTTTTCGCGCAGGACCCGAGGGGGCAACTGTCATCCGTCGAGAATATGCTCTACGGAAAATCGATCCGCCTCAGGATTCGGGGCCGCTGGCTGAAGCCAGTCTGGCTCGTGGGGAGCAATCAACCGAGATGTGAAAGGGGAAAGGCATGAAGCTGGTTCGTTTTGCGGCAGTGGCAGCGGCCTTGACTGCCGTCGGTGCGGGGAGCGCCCAGGCGGCCTTGCTGGGGGTGGTCCAGACCTACCCGGACGTAACCTTAAACCAGAACTGGATCGTCTATGACCACAATGGTGTCGATGCCGACAGTGGCCTGTTCCGCGTCGTTTCTTTGGGTTCGACGCTGAACAAGGGTTCCGGTGGGCCGACGCAAGGTCAGAGCTACGCCGGGACGGGGGACAGCACCGCCGACGTGATGTTCAGTGTCCAATTGAACAACATCACCGGGGCGTTCGAGGGCGGTACCGTGAGTGTCGGCTTCGGCAACAACGCCAGTGCGGCGGGATTCTCCTGGCAGGGCACGATCACCGGCTTCGGGTTTCTGGACAACGGGAGAAGCTTCGACGCGACCTGGACGCTGAACAGCGATCAGTACCGGAACATGCCCGCAGCCTTCTCCAACTTCACCAACGGTGCGTACTCGGGTGCGCCCGGGGGCATGAAGATCACCAATACGGGCGGGTTTGGTGCCGGCAATAGCTGGTCTGGGGTTCTGGGTCGCGACTGGGTTTTTGGGACCGGTGTACAAACCAGCACGGCGCAGATCACTCCTTTCCTGGCGGGCCTGGATGCCACAGGGCGCATTCAACTCAACAACAC
>JBAWHH010000114.1:0-2015 GCA_049593715.1 Rhodocyclaceae bacterium | reverse complement strand
GGTCATCTCGCCTTGGGTGGGGCGGCCATCGTATTACTTTTTTGGTTCCGGCTCGGCCGGCTTAGGATGATAGTGACCCAATTGGGTCACCCCACTATGGCGCGCCCTTGCGAAGCTGCGCCTCGCGCCACAATGCACTGCCGAAGGCTTTCCACACGGCACCGCCGTGGGTCTGGAAACCCACGTTGGCGGTTTCTTCCATGGTTTTCAGCATCAGTTGCGCCAGGCCGAACAGTTCGACTTTGGCGTGCAACTGGTGGTCTTCCGGGTGGGAGGCGGCCCGCTTGAGGTCCGCGGCGGAATGGTCGAGGGCCTCCCTGGCCAGCGCCCGAACCTGAGTTTCGTCGTTCCAGTCGATGCCCAGGGCAATGCCTTTGCGCTCGATCTCGGTTTCGATCTCCCGCAACTCGCGGGCGTAGTTCTCGAATCCAGCCATGGCGGAATCCTCGTCGAAGTGGGGCGGCCGGGAAAACCGCTAGCGGCAAGCATAGCGCTTCAGCGGAAGGGACGATTGGCGCGGTAAATCGGCGGGATTGGAAATGGCCATTGGCCTTCCGCGGCGGCCCCGCGGAGAATTTTCTCCGTAACGTCAAACGTCTCGGAGGATGACCATGAAAACGGAACACGCTGCTGCTGGGGTCCGACCGGTAGCCTTATCCCGCCACTCGGCGGCCGGCCAGGTCAGATTCGCTCTCGGCATGGGAATTAGTCTCGTGGGCGCCGGGGTTTGGGTTGCGCAATTCAGCGGATTTTTGGCAACGCTCTGACTGCATTCGGCCGGCGGGAGAAGGCGATTTCGCCCGCCGGCAAGTCCTTCCGGGGCGCGGACAGCCCGGCGGCGCGTCCCGTTCCAGACGTTTTCCCCGCACGCCGGTCCCGAACGGCAGTCCCCCCTGCCGCGTTCCTTCTTCCGCGGCCTCTGCAAAGACAACCGCCCTCAGTGGGCGAGGGCGTGCAGAGCGAGGTAGTCGATGAGAATGTCGCGGACCGAAACCCAGAATCGTTTTTCCATGCCAGCCTCCTCGCGTCGGTTGCGGGCTCGTCGCCGATAACGCTCCCTCAATCCTAGGTTTCGGAGGGCGACGAAAACAGTCGAATTTCCCAATCTTCCCGATACGAATCCGCTATTGACCGGCGCGTGCCGGGCGGCTTGGCGTGAATCCTTCTTGCGGAAGCAGTCTGCGGTTTCCTAATGTTTGAAGGACCGGACCGGACGCGCACCCGCGCTGCGGGACCGGCGCGCGGTGCGGGCGTTCGCTGCCTGCTCCCGTCAACAGCGAGGGCAAGGACTGGCGATGATCCGGCGTCTTGGGCTGTCTGTTCTGCTGTTCCTGGCGGTGATTTCCCTGGTCGCGCTGACCGGGCTGCACCGTCCGATCGACTACGCGGTTTTCCGCCTGCAGGCTGGCGTTTCCGACCGGGAGTTGCGGCTGAGCCGCGAGATCCGGCTGGTGGACGTCCCCTACCCGGTCAGCCTGGCGGAGCGGGGCGACCCGACCCTTTACCGGGCGCGCCTGACAGACCTTCTGACCCGGCTCGCGGCGGATACGGCCAACCTGCCCCGGACGGTGGTGCTGGACGTGTGGTTCTCGAAAGACGACCGCGGCCTGGCGCCCCTGGCGGACGCCATCGCTCACCTGGAGCGGCTGAAGGTGCCCGTCTATGCCTCCTTCAATCCGGAGGCCGAAGGCCAGACGGACTTTGACGCCCTGATGCGCGAACATGCCCGGTCCTTGTACGAGGAGCGGCTGGCGGGCTACGGCCATACGCGGATGCAATCCGACCGCGGCGTGCTGAGTTATCCGCGCGAGCTGGCCTTCCCCTCCGCGGCGGGCACCCACGTCGTGCGGTCACTACCGGGCGTGCTCGCCCGGGATCTGGACTGGCCCGGATCGCAGTCGGGCGGAACGCTGGTGCTGCCGATCGGCAGCGAAGCTTCGGTGGATGCGCAGACGGTGGTCTTCCAGCATGGGGGCGAGGCAGGCACCGGCGGCTCGTTCAAGACGCCGGAGTCC
>JBAWHH010000113.1:0-2331 GCA_049593715.1 Rhodocyclaceae bacterium | reverse complement strand
CCAACCTCGAACCACACGACGTGCTGTTCATCGACGAGATCCACCGCCTGTCTCCCGTGGTGGAGGAAATCCTCTACCCGGCGCTGGAGGATTTTCAGCTCGACATCATGATCGGCGAGGGGCCGGCGGCGCGCTCGGTCAAGCTGGACCTGCCACCGTTCACCCTGGTGGGCGCCACCACCCGCGCCGGCATGCTCACCAATCCGCTGCGCGACCGCTTCGGCATCGTGGCGCGGCTGGAGTTCTATACACCCGAGGAACTGACGTTGATCGTCGCCCGCTCGGCGCGGCTGCTGGGGGTGGGGCTGTCGGAGGAAGGCGCCGTGGAAATTGCCCGCCGCGCCCGCGGCACGCCCCGCATCGCCAACCGCCTGCTGCGCCGCGTGCGGGACTTCGCCCAGGTGAAGGCGGACGGTCACATCAATCGGGCAGTGGCGGACGCGGCGCTGATCATGCTGGACGTGGACGCCATCGGCCTCGACCTGATGGACCGCAAGCTGCTGGATGCGGTGATCGACAAGTTCGGCGGCGGGCCGGTGGGACTGGACAACCTCGCCGCCGCCATCGGCGAAGCCCGCGACACCATCGAAGACGTGCTGGAGCCCTACCTGATCCAGCAGGGTTTCCTGCAGCGCACGCCGCGCGGCCGCATCGCCACGCCGGCCATCTACCGCCATCTCGGCCTGATGGCGCCGCAGGTTTCGCCCAACGGCGAACTGTGGCATAGCGCGGGCTAGTTGCCGCCGTGTGGAGTATCGATTTCAGCTCGGACCAGTTCCTGCCCTACCTGCCGGAACAATGCCAGGCAAACCCCGGCGCCTACGGCTTCGAACTGGCCCAGTGGCTCTCGCAAGAGTTGATGAAGCGCGGGCTGGTCACCGGCTATCCCCTCGGCGAAGACTGGGGCTGGTTCATCGAATACCTGGACGGTGCGACAGAAATCGTGATCGGCTGCAGCAGCGTGGCGAGCGAAGGCGAGGGGTATCAGGGAAACGCCATACTTTGGCGGGTGTTCGTGCGCCAATCGCTCTCCATTAAGCAGCGGCTCAAGGGCGCTGCCGCGCCGGCAAAGGTCAGGGAGATTGCGGATTTCGTGGCAACGCTGCTGCGCAGCGCCGGGATCGCCGCCACGGTCACCGAAGGGTAGCCGGCCGGTCCCCGACCCTTTTCGGCGCGCTGGCGCGTTAACGGGCAGGAACCGCGCCTCGGCAGACCGATGACCGGCGGGCTGCGGTGTTTCGATTCCTTCAGGGGGAGAAGACATGGTTTTCCACTACTCGCTGACCCGGCTGCTTGGTACCGTGGGGGCCGCGCTCTTCGGCGCGGTCGCGACGCCCGCATACGGGTTCTGCGGTTTCTACGTCGGCAAGGCCGATTCCACGCTGTTCAACGAAGCGTCCCAGGTGATCATGGTGCGCGACGGCGAGCGCACCGTGCTTAGCATGTTGAACGACTACAAAGGCGATCCCAAGGAGTTCGCCCTGGTGGTGCCGGTGCCGACGGTGCTCAAGCGGGGCCAGATCAACGTCGGCGACAAGAAGATGTTCGACCGTCTCGACGCCTATTCCGCACCGCGCCTGGTGGAATACTTCGACCCCGACCCCTGCCAAGCGCGGCGCATGCAGGAGATGGCCAAATCGGCGGTGCCGGCGCCCATGGCGGCAGCGCCTGCCAAGCGCGACAAGGCGCTCGGGGTGACGGTGGAAGCCACCTACCAGGTGGGCGAATACGACATCGTGATCCTGTCGGCCAAGGAGTCGGATGGCCTGGAGACCTGGCTCACGCGCAACGGGTACCGCATCCCCAAGGGAGCTTCGAAGGCACTGGCGCCCTATATCCGCCAGAACCTGAAGTTCTTCGTTGCCAAAGTGAATCTCAAGGAGCAGGCGAAGGCCGGTTTCACCTACCTGCGGCCGATCCAGTTCGCCTACGAGTCGGAGAAGTTCATGCTGCCCATCCGGCTCGGCATGGTCAATGCCACCGGGCCCCAGGATCTGGTGATCTACGCGCTCACCAAGACCGGGCGGGTGGAGACCACCAACTACCGCACCGTCAAGCTGCCGGCCAACATGGACGTGCCGGTCTATGTGAAGAACGAATTCCCGTCCTTCTACAAAGCGCTGTTCAACGAGCAGGCGAAGCGGGAGTCGCTGCGGGCCGTGTTCACCGAATACTTTTGGGACATGAGCTGGTGCGACCCCTGCGCGGCGGACCCGCTGTCCCGGGACGAACTGCGCAGCGCCGGCGTGTTCTGGGTCGAGGATGCCGCCACCGCCGTGCCGCCCCAGCCGCCCATCGGGCTGCCGCCCGGCGCACCGCCGCCGCGAATTC
>JBAWHH010000112.1:0-2662 GCA_049593715.1 Rhodocyclaceae bacterium | reverse complement strand
GAAAAGGCGGTGGCGGCGACGGTGGAAGTCACGCGCCAGCGCCTGGAACGTTCGGGTAGTACGTTGTCCGTGGTGCTGCGCTGTGCCCATGGGCGGGACGCGGTGCGCGGTTGCCTGGGCGAGGCGCTGGCCGCGGCCTGCGATCTGGTGCTGGTCGCCGGTGCGACGGTATCGAAAGACCGGGCCGACATCGTGCCGGCAGGGATCCTCGCCGCGGGTGGGGAACTCATTCATTTCGGCATGCCCGTGGAGCCCGGCAACATGCTGCTGCTGGCGCGCATCGGCGCGGTGCCGGTGATCGGCATGCCAGGCTGTGCCCGTTCGCGGCGGCTCAACGGTCTGGACTGGCTGTTGCACCGGCTGCTGGCCGGCTTGGCGGTGACGGGGCAGGACATCATGGCCATGGGCGTCGGCGGGTTGATCCGCAGTCCGCTGGACGAGGAAGATGGCCCCGACGTGGCTCCCGCGCCGCCGCGGCCAAAGGTCGCGCGCATTGCGGCGGTGGTGCTGGCCGCCGGCCGCTCCGTGCGCATGGGCGACGCCAACAAACTCCTCTTGCCGGTGGATGGTGCGCCCATGGTGCGGCAGGTCGCCGGGGCGGCTTTGGCGTCGCGTTGTATGCAGGTGATGGTGGTTACGGGCCACGAGGCGGAGCGGTTGGAGGCGGCTCTGGATGGCTTGCCCGTTTCGGTAACGCACAACGCGACCTTTGCCGAAGGCATGGCCGCGTCTCTGCGCTGCGGCATCAAAGCGCTGCCGCGGGATGTGGACGGGGCGTTGATCTTACTTGGCGACATGCCGCGCATCGGTCCCGCGGACATCGACCGCCTAATCGACGTTTTCGATCCCGACCATCCCGCCATTGTCGTGCCGGAACGGCACGGCCGGCGCGGCAATCCGGTGTTGTGGCCGCGCAAATACTTTGCCCCGATTCTGGAACTGCGCGGCGATACCGGCGCCAGGGGGCTGCTGGAGCGGTTCGCGGCCGAGGTCGAAGCGGTGCAATTCGATTCCGAAGCCATCTTTGCCGACGTGGATACGCCGGCGGCGCTGCGGGAGCTGGCGGCTTCATGACTCTGGACGTCCGCCGACTGCGCGGCGAATTCCCCTTGTTCGCCGGGGCCACCGAACCTCTTCATTACCTCGACAACGCCGCCACGGCCCAGATCCACCGCAGTGCACTGGATGCCGTGATCCGCCATGAAACCACGGCCCGCGCCAATGTGCAGCGCGGAACTTATCCCCTCGCCACGGCGGCGAGCGCGGCCTATGAGGCGGCCCGTGCGGACGTGGCGCGCTTCTTCAACGCCTTTTCCCCGCAAGAGGTCGTCTTCACCTCCGGCGCCACGGAGGCCATCAACCTCGTGGCCCACGCTTTTGGCGCCACCTTGCGGGCGGGTGATGAAGTGATGATCACCGCCGCCGAGCACCACAGCAACTTCGTTCCCTGGCAGCAACTTCGGGACCGGGCCGGGATCGTGCTCAAGGTGCTGCCCGTCACCGAAGAAGGGCGCATCGACGTCGCCGCCCTGGAGCGTTGCGTCACCGCGCGCTGCCGGCTGATCGCCGTGACCCATGTTTCCAACGTCACCGGCGCGGTGACCGACGTGGCGGTAATCGTTGCGGCGGCGCGGGCAGTGGGCGCCCGTGTGCTGCTGGACGGCGCCCAGGCGGTACAGCACGGCCTGGTGGATGTGCAGTCCCTGGGGGTGGATTTCTACGCTTTCTCCGGCCACAAGTGTTTCGGCCCCGGCGGCGTCGGCGTGTTGTGGGGCAGGGCGGATGTGCTGGCGGCAATGCCGCCCTTCATGGCCGGCGGCGGCATGGTGGGCCAGGTGACCGAATCCGCAACCGCGTTTGCCGAAGCGCCGCGCCGTTTCGAGGCCGGCACGCCGCCCATTGCCCAAGCGGTTGGCTTGGCGGCGGCGCTGCGCTGGATGGGCGGGCTGGATTGGGGGGCAATCAGGGAGCGGGAATCCCGCTTGGCGGGGCGCCTGCTGGATGGCCTCGCAACGTTCCCCGACGCAGCCATCGTCGGGCCGGAAGCCCTGAATCAACGCCTGCCCATCGTCGCTTTCACGCTCCAAGGCCTGCATCCCCACGATGTTGCCCAAGTGTTGGGGGACCGGGGCGTCGCCGTGCGCGGCGGCCATCATTGTGCCCAGCCGCTGATGGCGGCCTTGGGCATCGACGGCGCCACCCGCGCCAGCATCGCCCTTTACAACGACGAATCCGATGTCGATGCGCTGCTGGAAGGCATCGGCGCGGCGCGGCGCATCCTGCGATGAGCGACGACCTCTATCAACAGGTCATCAAAACCCTGGCCCAGGCGGACCACGGCGGCGGCCGGCTGGAGCAGCCGGACGGCGCGGCGCGGCTGGACAATTCCCTGTGCGGCGACCGTGTGACGATGGAAGTTCGGGTCGGGGATGGCCGCGTGATTGCACTGGCACACCAGACCAGAGGCTGCCTGCTGTGCCGCGCCAGCGCGTCTCTCATCGGATTGCGTGCTTCCGGTTTGGCTCGCGAAGAACTGGTGCGCGCCGCTGCCGACGTCGAATCATTGATCGCCGCCGCCGGCACCGTACCGCCGGAATGGCCGGAACTGGAAAGTTTTCTGCCCGCGCGCAACTACCCTAGCCGCCATGGCTGTGTTCTGCTG
>JBAWHH010000111.1:0-8784 GCA_049593715.1 Rhodocyclaceae bacterium | reverse complement strand
CGGTCATGAAAACGGGCCTGTTGATCCCGTTCCGAGCGGGAAACGCCGGCCTGGGGCATTAGCCCCTCCTGCCACCAGCCGTTGCGATAGAGGCGCTCCTGCGGCGCGGCGCAGAGAAAACGTTCGTCGTAGCGTGGCTGCAGTGCATGGGGATCGCCCTGCAGAACGCCGAGGTCTGCCAGCAGTTCCCGCACCGCACGGGACTCCCGCGTGGGCAACGGCAAATAGTGGGCGCCCCAGGGGTAAGCGGAAACGGCGTTCTCGCCATACCGGGAGTTGCCCCCGGCATCGCGCTCCATTTCGAAGATTGCGAAATCCTCGCATCCGGCGCGCTGCAGCCGCCAGCCGGCGCATAGCCCGCCGATTCCGGCGCCGATGATGGCGACCGGGGTACGTATCGTCTGCGTCGGGGCGGGAAAGCGGCCGTCGCGCAGCAGGTGCCCGGTCCTGTGGGAGGTTCCATAGAGATCCCCCTCCGGCGTGCCATCCCTGGATTTGCCGGACCGGCGGCAGCCCGCGGCCAATACGCCACCCGCTAACGAAAGCAAGAATTCGCGACGAAACATGGCTATCGAATGACCCGGCGCCACTCCTGTTCGAAGGTGCGCACCAGGGATTGGTTGTCGAGCCGGTTTACTTCGCCTTCCACCCGCGCCATGTCCTTGGGGAACTGGAACAGGGCGGGAGTCGTTTCAGCGCTGAGGAAACGCAGGTCCACGTCGTAGCGCTCGGGCGGCTGATACGCTTTGCGCCCGGCAAGGATGAAGCCCCATTCGCCGAAGGAGGGCACCAGCGCGTGGTAGGGCGAGACCTGGAAACCCACGTCCTCGAGGGTCGCAACGACTGACCAGAAGGCGTGCCGGGCATACAGCGGTGACGTCGCCTGGACGACGATTCGGCCGTTGGCGGAAAGACGCTTTTCCATCAGCCGGTAGAACGCCGTCGAGTAAAGCTTGCCGAGGGCGAAGTTCGATGGGTCGGGAAAGTCCACGACAATGAAATCAAAGATATCGTCGTGTCGTTCCAGCCACAGCGCCGCGTCTTCCGCCACCACCCGTACCCGCGGCGAACTGAGCGCCTGGGCGTTCAGGCTGGTCAGCATGGGCGCGGTGGAGAAGAGTTGGGTCATTTCCGGATCCAGGTCCACCAGAGTGACCGACTCCACCATGGGATGCTTGAGGATCTCGCGCAGCGCCAGACCATCGCCGCCCCCCAGCACCAGCACCCGCCGCGCGCCGGAACCCTGCAGGCCGGGGTGAACCAGGGCCTCGTGATAGCGGTATTCGTCTTGGGAGCTGAACTGCAGATTGCCGTTGAGAAACAAACGCAGGTCATCTCTCCAGCGCGTGATGACGATCCGCTGATAGGGCGTGGAGCGGGTGTACAGAACCTCGTCGGCGTAGAGGTGGGCTTCGGCGAAGCTTGTCAGCTCACCCGCCAGGCCGAATCCGCCGCCCAGCAACAGCATCGCCGCAACACCCTGAGCCGCCAGGGAACGCCGCGCCTGCAGCCGGGAGCGGAACAGCCACAACGTCCACAGTGCCACCGCCGCGTTGAGCAGGCCGAACAGCAGCGCGCTGCGCACCAGCCCGAGGTGCGGCGCCAGCAGCAGCGGGAACAGGACGGACACCGCGAGGGCACCCAGGTAGTCGAACGTGAGCACCTGGGAGACCAGATCGCGGAAAGCCAGATCCTGCTTGAGAATGCGCATGACCAGCGGGATCTCCAGCCCCACCAGCACGCCGATCACCAGCACGATCCCGTAAAGGGCGAGCTTGAACGGGGCGGTCAGAAAGGTGAATGTGAGGAACAGCGCAGCGCCGGAGAAACCGCCCAGCAGCCCGACCATCAGTTCGATCTGGATGAATCGGGAAACCAGGTCCCGCAGGACGAAGCGCGACAGGTAGGAGCCGACCCCCATGGCGAAGAGGTAGGCGCCGATGACCGTGGAGAACTGGGTGACCGAGTCCCCCAGCAAATAACTGGACAGCGCGCCGGCGATCAGCTCATACGCGAGACCGCAGGACGCGATGACGAAAACCGAAAACAGCAGGGCGTGGTTCATCGCGCCCGGGGCCGGTCAACCGTGTATGGCGGCAGCGACGATGATGGCCACGCCCAGGCACATGGCGGCGGCGACGATGGCCAGGGGCTGGTTGCGCTTTTCCACCAGTTCGCGCCACAGATCGTAGGGCGTGATCTTGTCGATGATGATGAACGAGACCCAGAAAACGATCACGCCCAGCAGCGAAAACACCAGCGAATTGACGACGTATTTGAGGCTGACGATCTCCATCATGGTTCGCTCCGCAAAATCACTTGTGGTAAAGGCGTCCGCTGCTGCCGGACGATCCCGGGCCCTGCGCCTGGGCCTCGTTCTGGAACAGGCTCCAGCCCTGCACGTTGCCGTAGGCCATCAGGGCCAGGGCCAGGGTGCCGACGATTGCGTAGATCCTGTGCATGGTGTCTCCCGAGGCGATCCTCAATCGTCGTCGCTGGAACTGGTGACCTTGGGATGGTCGCTGTCGGCCCAGCGCCGAATCTCGAACGAGGCCCGCCGCCAGAGTGACAAGAGCGGAAACATCGCCAGGAAAACCAGCGCCAGCAGCATGTTGGACCACACCGGAGGGTCGCGGACCACTTCCAGTGTTGCGCTGAGCGCGGATTTGCGCTGAGGAGGCAGATCCGCATCCACCATCAGGTAGTAAGTGCCCGGCGGTACGAGACGGAACACCACTTCATCGTCGCGGGAGCCTTCCGACCAGCTTTCGCCGTCTTCGTAACCTTCGTAGTGGCTGATCTCCCGCGTGGCGCTGAAGTTTTGGCCGCTATCCTTGTCCACCAGGGTGAGATTGAGTTCGACCCAGTCGTTGATCAGGTCGGCATGATTGCGCACGAGCAGGTTCGCCGTGCGCGGAATCTGAAATTCGTCGGTGGTGACGGTCTGTTCCGCCGTTCCGGGTTCGAGGGTCAGGTAGCGCTGCACAACGACCTTGTTGGGGGCCAGCAGCCAAGTGGCAATCTGGATCACCAGCGCAGCCAGCGCAAAGCGCCAGAACCAGCGCCACACCGCGCGGTGGGATTCGTTGCGTGTGTTCGGCTGGCTGGCGCCGACACCAATGCGGGTCGGCAGCGGAGTGGGGGGCTTGAACGCCGCCTGAATGACCTCGGGCTCGACGTATTCGCCCAGGGACCAAGTCACTTCGTTGGCGGTGCTTTCCCGGCTCAGCATCCGCGGCGGGGCAACGTAGTCGTCCGTCTGCGCCACATCACCCTTGGTGACCTGCCAGTAGAACTCGCCGAGCACGTAATCCACTTCCGCCTGCGCGCTCTGGAAGTGCTGGAAAACCGCCCCGTCGTGGCGCACCTTGCCGCCGCCGTCCGGCCGCAGAACGGTGTTGAGCGTGGTGACGAAATTCCAGTGGCCGTTGTATTCGGTGAGCCAGCGGAAACCTTGCTGGGGATGGAGCAGCAGGTATTCGCGCCACGCGAACTCTTCGCCTTCCACCACGACGCGCCGCCGCAGCATGCCGATCACTTCGTATTCGGTGTCGCCAAGCTTACCTTTGGTGCCCAGGGGAAGTGCCGGTTTCTCCTTGAGCGCGCCCTGGGCGGCGAGCACGATGCGCAGATTCTCGTCGGCTACGCCGATGACGGCGCTGCAGCCGGCGCAGGCGATGGTCTCGATCACCTGGGAATGCAGGCTCAGCGGCGCCCCGCAGGAAGGGCAGCGCAGCACCTTCGCCTGTACCTTGCGCGCCGCCGGCTGTTGGGCGGCTCCCTCCCGCAGCCCCACGAGTCGCAGTGCGGACCATTCCACGGCCTCGCCGAGGAACACCAGCGGGGGTTTTCCGTCCCCCGCATCGCTGTAATCCAAACTGGCGAAAGTGGAACCGGCACGTAGATCGACCACAGGTGCGGGATAGCCGGCGCCGATGCGAAACGGCAATTCTCCAGCGCCGGCCACACACGTGGCCCGCTCCAGGTTGGTCACCTGGTAACGCTGTCCGTCCAGCAGCAGCGGCTGATCGATCAGCAGGTCATCAAAGGCGGGCAAGGGTTCGGCCACCCAACGCGCGAAGGTGACGACGCACTGGCCGGACGCGTCCGACAGCCAGCCGTTGCGCTGGTCGTCGAACAGCAGGTGCCATTCGTTCCATACTCCCTGGCCATAACGCAACTGGATGCGGCCGATAACCGCGAAATGCACCCCCCGATAGACGCCCTCCGTGCCGATCTGGATGGGAGAGGCGTCTTCCAGCAGCGCCGCCATGCGGCCGATGTTTTCCAGGTCGCGGTCGTGCCGGACCAGGGTACTCTGGCAGAAATCGCAGACGGCGAATACTGACGCCCGCGATTTGAATTCGACCGGCGCACCACAGGAGGGACAACTGGCGGTCTGCATGTTCTTCTGTTTGTTGTCCCGCAGTCGAGGGATCAGCGAGTGATTGCGTGCCCTAGGCCATGACTGGCGACACTCAGGCCAGTTTCTGCAGCAGTTCGGCTTTCTTGGCGTCGAATTCCTGCTGGGAGATCACACCCTTGGTCATCAGGCCATGGAGCTTTTCCAGCGTGGCCATGATTTCATCCGATGACTGCGCGGGGGGTTGAGCCGCTGGACCGGCTGCTGGTGCTCCTGCGGGGGCTGGCGCCGGCTGGGCGGACTGGGTCATTGCCTGGGCCATCACTTGGCCGATGGAAAGGCCGGCGCCCGCCGCAGCGCCGATGCCCGCCAGACCACCTTCGTTCTGCGCCGCCAGCGGGATGCTGTTGGCCACCTGGTACTGGGTGTAACGGCCCATATCGCCGATCAGGTTCATGCCGATGCGCGAGTCGAGCACTTTCTCCAGTTCTTCCGGCAGGGAGACGTTCTGCACCACCAGGCTGTCCAGGGCCAGGCCGAAGCGCTGGAAACTTGGCTCCATGCGCGTCCTGAGGGCGGCGCCGAGTTCCTCCTGGTTGGCCGCCATGTCGAGGAACGGTACGCCGGATTCGCCGAAGAGGTCGGTCAGCGAGCCCACCATCGTGTTGCGCAACTGGCCTTCCAGTTCATCGCGCGTGTAGCTGTCCCGCGTGCCGCTCACCTCGGTGTAGAAGAGCTTGGGATCGGCGATGCGGTAGGAGTAGATGCCGAAGGCCCGCAGCCGCACCATGCCGAATTCCTTGTCGCGGATGGTGATGGGATTGGGCGTGCCCCACTTGCGGTCAAGCTGGACGCGGGTGCTGAAGAAGTAAACGTCGGACTTGAAAGGCGATTCGAACAGCTTGTCCCAGTTCTGCAGGTAAGTCAGCACCGGCAGCGTCTGCGTCGTCAGCTTGTGCATGCCCGGGCCGAAAGCATCGGCCGCCTTGCCTTCGTTGACGAACAGGGCCATCTGGGATTCCCGCACCGTCAACTGGGCTCCATACTGGATTTCGAAGTCGGTCATCGGGAAGCGGTAGGCAAGGATGCCGTCTTCCTCTTCGGTCCAGTGAATGACGTCGATGAACTGCTTCTTGATGAAATCCATCAGGGCCATCAAGGTCTCCTCGTCGGGAAAGTTAAGGGATTATGCTACAGAAGCATGCTCTTACGGCGCGATCGGCCCGAGCATGAATCGGCGCGCCCACTATCGCCGCGCGGTGTTGTCCGCGATGCAGCGCAGGCCGATGAGCACCAGATGGGGCTCAAGCCGTTTCGCCCCTTCGAGACGATCGAATAGCGGCTGGCCGCTGCCGCCGCTGAGCAGGCAGTGCGTGTCCGCCGGCGCCGCGCGAAGCACGCGTTCGATGGCGCCGAGTTGGGCAGTGAGGCAGCCGCTGGCGATGGCATCCGCCGTATTGCGCGGCTGTTCGACGAACTCACCCGACAGTTCTTCGAGCTGTGCCGCGTTGCGCGCCAGGGCGCGGCGCATCAGATCCAGGCCGGGCAGGATCAGCCCGCCCTGAAACACGCCGCCAGCGTCGAGGAAATCAACCGTCGTCGCGGTTCCCGCCATCACCACCAGGCTTGGACCGCGGCGCAGGCTGCGGGCGCCGATCAGTGCTGCCCAACGGTCGGCGCCCAGTTGCTCGAATTTGGAATAGGTGTTGCCTACCCCGCATTGCTCGCGCTGGGCGCGCACCCAAAGGATGCGTCTGCCACGGCCTTCAAGGGCTTTGCGCAATGCGGTGGCGGCAGCCTCCCCGGCAACGTTGGATACCGCAATCGTCCGCGGAAGTGGATTGGGCAGGCTCTCTGGCAGGGCGCCCAGTTCGGCCAGGGGGAGGGCACCCGAATCGGTCAGGTGCTCGCCAACGAACACGCCCCATTTGAGGCGCGTGTTGCCGCAGTCAATCGCCAACATGGGCACGCAGGCTGACGTCGCCCGCCACGATGCGTTGCAGCCCGAAGGCCGTTTCGAGCAGCAGGGCGCCGTCGTCGTCGATGCCGCGGCAGATCCCCACCACGCTATCCCGATCGCCGACTACCTGGACGGGGGCATCCTGCATCGCGTGGCGGGCCAGCCAAGGTTGGCGGAAAGCGGCGAAGCCGGCCCCATCGAACGTTTCCAGGGCGGCGGCGAGTTCGATCAACAGGCGCGCCAGCAGGTCCACGCGAGTCGGCGGTTCTGCCATCGCTTGGGCAAGATCCGTTGCCGGGATTTCCGTCGTCGGAAAGTCCGCGGGAAGGCGCAGGTTGAGGCCGATGCCGATCACGGCCGCCGCCGGCGTGCCGCGGCCGTTGTGCAGATCCACCAGGATGCCCGCCAGCTTGCGCCCGTGCAGCAGCAAATCGTTCGGCCATTTCAGACGCACATCCTTGGCGCCGAATGTCTCTAGCGCCCGGGCCACGGCGACGCCGACGGCGAGGCTCAAACCCATCGGCAACGGAGCGCCAGGCGGAAAACGCCACAGCAGGGAGAATGTGAGACTGCCTTCCGGAGAGGAAAGCCAGGTGCGGCCGCGCCGACCGCGCCCGCCGGTCTGGCGATGGCACATCAAAACGGTGCGGTGGGCCGCGCCCCGCTCCGCCGCGTCGAGGAGCGCCGTGTTGGAGGATTCGCACTCCTCCCGCACATCGAGCGCGAAGCCCTTTGCGTGTTCGCCAAGAGCTCGCTTCAGTGCGGCGGCGTCGAAAAGGTTAGCGGTCGATGGAGCTTCGTTTAGTTGAACCAAGGAAGTCGGGCGCAGGCTTTGTCAGCCCGCGATTATCCCTGATCTTCCTCCCGCTCAACGGACCTTCCATTCTCTAAACCGAGTTCCTGGATCTTGCGCGTGATGGTGTTGCGCCCGATGCCCAGCAACTGGGAGGCTTCGATACGCCGGCCGCCCGTGGCTGCCAGGGCGCGGGCGATCAGGGTGCGTTCGAACCCGCGATTGAGCACGTCGAACACGTTGCCTTCCCGCTGCGCCAGCAATCGGTCCGCTTCGCCCGCCAGGGCGTCGAGCCAATCGGATGCCGTGTCGTTGACGGGCGCCTCGCGCAGATCCGCGGGCAGATCCTTCGGCTCGATCACCTGCCCTGGCGCCATGACCGTGAGCCAATGGCAAAGATTCTCCAATTGCCGCACGTTGCCGGGAAAGTCCAGAGAGGCCAGGTACTTTAGGGCGCCATCGGACAGTCGCTTGGCTTCCACCCCCAGATCCTGGGCGCTTTTCTGCATGAAGTGTTTCGCCAGCAGGGGGATGTCGTCGCGCCGCTCCCGCAGTGGCGGCAGACGCAGGCGGATGACGTTGAGCCGGTGTAGCAGATCCTCGCGGAACAGGCCCAGCTTGACGCGCTCCTCCATGTTCTGGTGGGTGGCGGCGATCACGCGCACATTGGCCTTGATGGGCTGGTGGCCGCCGACGCGGTAGAAGGTGCCATCGGAGAGCACGCGCAGCAGGCGCGTCTGCAGTTCGATGGGCATATCACCGATTTCGTCCAGGAACAGCGTGCCGCCTTCCGCCTGCTCGAAGCGTCCGCGGCGCATGGCGGCGGCACCGGTGAACGACCCGCGCTCGTGGCCGAACAGTTCCGATTCCAGCAGGTCACGGGGAATGGCCGCCGTGTTGATGGCGATGAAAGGCATGTCTTTGCGCGGACTATGCCGGTGCAAGGCGCGGGCGACCAGTTCCTTGCCGGTCCCCGACTCGCCATTGATCAGCACCGTGGCGTGGCTCTGGCTCAGGCGGCCGATGGCGCGGAAAACTTCCTGCATGGACGGCGCCTTGCCGAGGATCTCCGGCGCCATGCTGGCGGCTTCAGGCGCGACGGTCTCGCGCATGCTCTCCTCGACGGCGCGCCGAACCAGATCAACGGCCTGGTCCACGTCGAAGGGCTTGGGCAGATATTCGAAGGCACCGCCCTGAAACGCCTGTACCGCCGAATCCAGGTCGGAATAGGCGGTCATGATGATCACCGGCAGGTCCGGATGGCGGGTCTTGACTTTCTGCAGCAAGGTCAGGCCGGAGTCACCCGGCATGCGGATGTCGGAGACCATGACTTGCGGCGGCGAGCCGCCGGCGTCCAGCGCCGCCATGGCTTCGGTTGCGGAGCCGAAGCTTTTGTAGGGAATCTCTTCCCGCGCGAGCGCTTTCTCGAACACCCAGCGGATGGAGCGGTCGTCATCGATGATCCAGACAGGGTTCATGGCAGGGGCTCAAGTTGGTGCATGGGTAGCAAGGCAATTCGGATTCAGCAAGACCGTCGGGTGCGCCGGGGTCATCGGTCGGACCGCACCGGCAGCAGAATGGAAAAACAGGTTCGCCCGGGCTCGGACTCCACCTCGATCATGCCTTGGTGCTGTTGAATGAAACTTTGGGCCAGTGTAAGCCCAAGGC
>JBAWHH010000110.1:0-2962 GCA_049593715.1 Rhodocyclaceae bacterium | reverse complement strand
CATCCAGCCGGCGCGCCGTGGCCTGCAGGAGGGTGTCGTTGCCGTACAGGGGCAGGAGTTGTTTCGGATACTGCTCCCGCGAAAGGGGCCACAGGCGCGTGCCGGAGCCGCCGGACAGGATTACGCTAAGAATTGTCTTGACCACTTTTTCACCGTGATTTTCTGTGCGGCGGTTTGCTCGTGCGCAATCCGCGTATTTTGCTGCAAGTCCGCCTAGTCGCACGTTGTACATAAACGGAACGTATCGTGGCAGTGTTACTGACCGATGTAACAAGGAAGTCTAAGTGGGCCGCCTTGGGTGCCCGCCCCGCGGGAAGATCCGTCGAAAAGGGAATTCTTGGACCAACGGGCATTTTCGTTGTTTCTCAGGCAATCCACCGCGGTTTCGCGGTTTTGCCCAAGAGCCACATTTCTTCCGGCCCATGCAGCATAATTTCCGCAAGGACTTTTCGGCACTCCCCCAACCGCCGTCGACCACATGACTGCTTTCACTTTCGCCCTCGGCCACCGCCGCTACGTCTTCGACGACTTGAAGACCCTTCTGGCCAAGGCCAGCGCCCCCAAGTCCGGCGACCAGTTGGCGGGAATTTCGGCTGAAACGGACGAGGAACGGGTCGTGGCCAGACTGGCCCTGGCCGATGTCCCGCTCACGGCGTTTCTGGCTGAACCCCTTGTGGACTACGAAGACGACGAGGTCACGCGGCTTATCCTCGATAGCCACGATGCGAACGCCTTTCAATGCGTTGGGGCTCTCACCGTCGGCGGACTGCGCGACTGGCTGCTTTCGCACGACGCAAATGAAGTGGTGCTGGCCCGCTTGGCAGCGGGACTGACGCCGGAAATGGTGGCGGCGGTGTCGAAACTGATGCGCAACCAGGATCTAATCCTGGTCGCCAAGAAGTGCAGCGTCGTCACGCGATTCCGCAACACGCTCGGGCTTCCGGGCCGGCTGGCGATTCGCCTGCAGCCGAACCACCCTGCGGACGACCTGCGCGGCATTGCCGCTGCGATGCTCGATGGGCTGCTCTATGGTGCCGGGGATGCCGTGATCGGCATCAATCCCGTGTCCGACAGTGTGGCGAAGATGACCACCCTGCTGCAGATGGTCGACGATGTCAGGCAGCGCTTCGATATTCCCACCCAGTCTTGCGTCCTGGGCCATGTCACGAACACCCTTCAGGCCATTGAACAGGGTGCGCCGGTAGACCTCATGTTTCAGTCGGTGGCAGGCACGGAGGCCGCCAATCGCAGCTTCGGCATTTCGCTGCAACTGCTCGATGAAGCGCTGTCGGCGGCCCTGTCACTGAATCGGGGTACCGTCGGAAACAATGTCATGTACTTCGAAACAGGGCAGGGCAGTGCGTTGTCGGCCGGCGCCAATCATGGGGTGGACCAGCAGACCTGCGAGGCCCGCGCCTATGGTGTGGCTCGTCGCTACAAGCCCCTGCTGGTCAATACAGTGGTCGGATTCATTGGTCCGGAGTACTTGTACGACGGCAAGCAAATCGTTCGTGCCGGGCTCGAAGACCACTTCTGCGGCAAGTTGCTGGGTCTGCCGATGGGCTGCGACGTGTGCTACACCAATCACGCCGAGGCCGACCAGGACGACATGGACAACCTCATGACCTTGCTTGGCGTGGCGGGCTGCAACTATTTCATGGGCGTGCCCGGCGCCGATGACATCATGCTCAACTATCAGAGCACGTCTTTTCATGACGCCCTATACGTGCGCGAAGTGCTGGGTTTGCGGCCGGCGCCGGAGTTCGAGGCTTGGCTGCAGAGGATGGAAATTTCGGATGGGCGGCGGTTGCTGCAAGCCAATGGCGGCGATGCCCTGTTCAGTGCCCTGCTGCCGGGGGCGACGCCATGACGAAGGAAGACATCGTCGCATCGGACTCCTGGCAAACCCTGCGGCGTCTGACGCCAGCCCGGATTGCGCTCGGCCGCGCGGGCTCCAGCCTGCCCACCGCGCCGATGTTGGATTTTCAGCTTGCCCATGCCCGTGCGCGCGACGCTGTTCATCTGACTTTGAACGCTACCCTGATCGAAGGGCAACTTGCTGCTTTGGGCCTCGATACTCTGCACGCGAACAGTGCGGCGGCCAACCGCGAGACCTATCTCAAGCGGCCTGACCTCGGCCGTCGCCTCGATGGACCATCCCGTGAGTCTCTGAAGAATTATGCTGCGCGAACGGCCGAAGTTTGGGATGCGGTCTTCGTGATTGCCGACGGCCTATCCGCGTTGGCTGTGCATACGCACGCCGTGGGTGTATTGGCTTTGGCCCTCGCGGCGCTCGTCCAGAAAGGCTGGAGCCTGGGGCCGGTGGTCGTTGCCCAACAAAGCCGGGTGGCGCTGGGAGACGAGATCGGCGAGCTTCTCCGGTCGCGTCAAGTCGCCATATTTATTGGCGAGCGCCCTGGCTTATCTGCCGCCGACAGCCTGGGCGCCTACCTCACTTATGCACCGGCCGTCGGCCGCAACGACGCCGAGCGCAACTGCATCTCCAATATCCGCGCGGAGAGTGGTTTGAGTTGGGCCGATGCGGCGCACAAGCTCGTCTATTTAATGTTGGAGTCGCAACGCCGGGGTCTCACCGGCGTGATGCTCAAGGACACCAGCGACGACGTCCCTTCCCTGATTCCTGGCCCGGCGCCAAGCTGACGCTGATCGACAACAAAGTCTGCGTTCGCCGAAGTTCCTCGGGATGCCTACTTCGCGAAGCCTGCATGGTCAAACCATCTCTTGCGGTAAGGCAATGCAGGGGGTGCAACCCAGCCGCGCGAATGGTGGCGATGCCACGCGCCCGCCCGCCAGCGCGAAACACAGGGCTGATTCTGTGTCCACGCCGGCTGCCCAGTGTCGGCTACTTGGGTTTCTTCGGTGGGCGGCCGGTCTTGACGATCTCCAGGGACTGGATCGCTGTCATGATGGCAGTGTCGCCCTGAGCGGCGAAACCGATCAC
>JBAWHH010000109.1:0-3413 GCA_049593715.1 Rhodocyclaceae bacterium | reverse complement strand
ATCAGAACCTATTCGGTCTGGACCTGAATGGCTTGGTAACGGGGAGCGAGGAATTGCTGCGCGGTGAAGGTGAGGTGGGGCGCAGTTTGTTTCAAGCGGCGGCCGGCCTGGCGAGCTTGCGAACGGTTATTGCTGAGCTTGACCAGGAAGCAGCAGAGACATTCAAGGGCCGGGGTACGACCGGACGTCTGAATCGCGCGTTGCACGAGTTCGACGAGTCCAGGCGAATCATCAAGGAGGCGACGGTTCGCACATACGTGTGGGAAGCGGCCGAGCGCGAGCACCGTCAGGCTGAACTGAAGCATACCCAGCTTCGAGAGGCGCTCAAGGACAAGCGAACCGAGCAGCAACGCCTCCAGCGCATCCGTACCAACCTGCCCTTACTCGCCGAAAGAGCGGCCAAGCAGGAGGAGGCAGACAGTCTCGCGCACATCCCCTCGTTACCCGCTGAGGGGCCCCAGTGGCGGGCGGCGGCCCAGGAGCGGCTGCGCAGCGCCGAGGAGGCAAAGCGATTGGCCGAGTCTCGACTGGCACAGTTTAGCGCCGAGGCGGCGAGCCTCGTCGTGCGTGAAGGCGTCCTGGCGCAAGCAAGTGCGATCGAACAGACATTTCATGCGATAGACGGGTACCGCGGCGCCCGCGATTCCCGCCCGCGCCTCGAGCGCGAACGTACGGACTTGTCGGAGCAGATCCGCAGGCTGATCAACGAAATCGATGCGCGTTGCGAGCTCACCCAGGCCGCCGGGCTGCTGCCACCGGAAACGCTGGTCTCGCGGGTACAGTCCCTCATCGAAGAACATACGCGTCTGAGCGATCGCGATGATCAACTTGCCGAACAGCTGCGCGCCAAGCAGGCCGCGGTCGAGCGCCTAGAGATTCGCCTTGCCTCGCTGCCCGAGTCTGCAAATCTGGATGAGTTGGAGATTTCAGTTTCGAGCGTGGCCCACCTGCCTGATCTCGAAAACCGCGGGCGAAAACTCGACCGCGACCTCTGCGACGAGGCGGGCAGACTGCAGGGCGAGGCGGCGGCACTCTGGCCAGGCCCGCTATCGGAGCTGGTGGTGCTCCGGGTACCGCTCACCGAGACAGCCGGAACCTTCGAGGGCGAATTCGCTGCGCTCGCGCAAGAGGAACTGCTGGTGTCGGAGAAGGCCGCGGCGCTCTCCCGCGATCTCGAAGAACGTCGCCGAGAACTCAAGGTTTTGGCTGCGACGGGCGAGGTGGTTACCCAAGCGGAAGTGGTTGCGGCACGCGCCGAGCGTGACGGCAAATGGTCCGACTTGCGAAACATCCATATTGACGGCGCTTCTCAGCCCGCTTCGCAAGGGGCTGCGGATCGTCCTGTCCACGCGCTTGCCGCTGCGTTTGAGGAAGCGATCCGCGAAGCCGATCGTCTGGCCGATCTGCTCCGGTCAGATACCGCCCGTGCGACGAATCTGGAGGCAACACGCCAGCGGATCGCCGACATGCAGGCCGAGATGCAGCGAAACGAGGAACAGCACGGTCTGCTTGCCGGCAAGCGTCAGAACCTCGAACAGCGATGGCAGGTTCTCATCGGGCCGATGCGTCGGTCCGACCTCTCGCCAGCGGCCTTGCGTGAATGGCTATCCCATCACCGCAGACTGATCGAGCGACACGACAACCTGGAAAGCCTGCGAACCGAGCGAACCTCCCTTGACCTCGATATCACCCGGGCCCGCCGCCTTCTGGATACGGCGCTCCTGAAGTGTGGTCTGACGGTTTCAACCACCGACGAATCCGCGGCCAGCGTGCTCGCGCGGGCGCAAAAAGCGATCAACGCCGCCCGAAAGACAAGGACGGACCGTGACTCCGTTTCGGAGCAGATTCAAGCCAGTACGGGTGAGCTTCGCGAGCTGCAGAAGTCCAGACAGGAGACGGCAGCAAAGCTCACCGATTGGTCCCGCAATTGGGCCGAGGCGGCAAAAGCCCTGCGCTTGAGGAACGACGCCCTCCCCGCCGAAGCCAAGACGAGGTTGGCGCAGTTTGCTCGATTGTCCGCGGCGGTGGACAAACTGATTGGGCTCGATGCGGAGGCAACCGAGCATGGCCGTGTCGTGAGGGAATTTGAGGCAAAGGTCGCCAGTATTTCCCGAGCCCTTGCCGAAGCCGTGGACGGCACGGGCTCGGACACGGTCGCCGAGCGCCTTTATGGCGGCTTGACGGACGCACGGCGTACCGAGGCGAAGCGGCAGCAAGCGGCAAAGGATATCGAACGGGAGACTCGCACGATCGAGGAAGCCGTTATCGCGGCGGCGCATGCGCGCACCGCACTGGATGAACTGGTTCGCCAAGCCGGATGCCAGACGGTGGAAGAACTGCCTGACGCTGAGGGCAAGGCCACCCGCAAACAGACTCTGCAGCAACGATTGTGCGAGATCGATGAGCACCTTGTGCAGCACAACGCCCGCCCAGTCGATGAGGTACTACACGAGGCGGACGGCCAGACACTTGAGGGCATCGGCCGCCAAATGGCGGACGCCGAAGCCGAGATTGACGGGTTGGAGCGCGACATCGAGGCCGCGCAGGCGGCGCTTTTTAGCGCGAAGCAACACCTTGACGGCATCGATGGGGGCACAGCGGCGGCGGAAGCACAGCAGGCTGCGCGCTCCACCGCCGCGCGCATTGCGAAGGAGGCCCGTACCTATGCCCGCGTGCGCCTGGCGAGCGCCCTGCTCAACCGGGTCGTCCAACGCTACCGGGAACAGCACCAGGGCCCGCTCCTGAGTCGTGCGGCCGAGATATTCACTCGAATCACTTTGGGCAGCTTCTCGGGGCTCACGGTGGATTACGACGAGGATCGCCAGGTACTGCTCGGCGTGCGTCCAGACTCAACCTATGTTCCTGTAACGGGGATGAGCCAGGGGACACGGGACCAGTTGTTTCTGTCGCTGCGGCTTGCCGCCATCGAGCAGCACGTTGAGGGCCGGGGGCCTTTCCCTGTCATCGTCGATGACCTGCTGGTTCAGTTCGACGACGATCGCGCCCTGGCAACGCTTGGAATGCTCAGAGAGCTAAGCGCGAAGACGCAGGTGCTCTTCTTCACGCATCACAAGCACCTGGTTGAACTCTCTGAAGGGTCCAAGCTTGGGACAGCAATCTGCGCGCAGAACCTGTAAGGGGTGCCAGGTCGATGCCAATAAGATGGCCGGATGCTTTCAACCTGGCCAGACTTTGTCGAATGCCACAGTTAATGCAGATGCCAAGTGAAATAGCATGCCGCCTAATCGGCCAAAGCTGACCCTGGAAATCGCGCTAACGTCCGGCGGCAATGCGGCCGTTACCGGTCGTTCAGCCGCCGCTGATAGTCCAACGGCGGTTTTCCTCTGAAGCGAAGGGGCGCCCTTAACCCTACAATTGGCTTATTGACTTCATAAACAGATCCCGCTCAGCAC
>JBAWHH010000108.1:0-6290 GCA_049593715.1 Rhodocyclaceae bacterium | reverse complement strand
AAGATCCATGGCAGGGCGAGGGCGTAGGCGCGAGCGGGCCCCGGGGCGGGCGGCGGCGGCCGCCCGATCCCGGAAGAACTACATGCGGCAGCCGCGGGCCGGATCCGCCAGCCCCTTGATCGCCACGCTCACCAGCTTGTTTTCCCGCCCTTCGGCTTTGCGCAGATAGATGTCCTGCACCGGGTTGTGCGCCTTGGACAAGGTGAACGCGCCGCGCGGGCTGTCGATCTTGGCGCTCTCCATGGCCTTGACCATCTCGGCGCGCTTGCTCAGGTCGCCATTGACGGCGGTCACCCCGCTGGCGAACAACTGGGCCGCGTCGTAACCCTGAACCGCGTAGACATCAGGCTGGGACTTGTAGGTCGCCGCGTAGCCGGTCCGGAACGCCTTGTTGGTCTTGCCGTCCAGCCCATCGGCGTAGTGCAGCGTGGTCAGCAAGCCGCCGCCGGCATCGCCCATGGCATCCAGCGTGCCGTCCGTCAGGAAACCCGAGCCGTAGAGCGGAATGGATGTTTTCAGGCCAGCGGCAGCGTAATCCTTGACGAACTTGGCAGCCCCGGCACCGGCGAAGAACACGTAAACCGCGTCGGGCTTGAGCGCGGCGATTTCCGTCAGGTAGGGCTGGAACTCGGTGTTGGGGAAAGGCAGGGTCATCTCCTTCACCACCTTGCCGCCGCCCTTCTCGAACGCCTCCTTGAAGCCGGCCACCGACTGCTCGCCGAAGGAATATTTCCAGGTCAGCGTCACCACGTTCTTGTGTTTGCGCTCCGCCATGACCTGCCCCATGGCGTAGGACGGCTGCCAGGCCGAGAAGGACACGCGGAACACGTTCGGCGCGCACAACTGGCCGGTGATTTCGTCGGCGCCCGCGTTGGGGTTGATGAGCAGCGTTTTGTTATCCCGCGCCACCTTGGTGAGGGCCAGGGCCACGCCGGAATGCACGGTGCCGACCACCACGTCCACCTTGTCGCGCTTGATGAGTTTGTTGGCGTTTTCGGTCGCTTTGGCGGGATCGGACTCGTCGTCCACTACCGAATATTCGACGGTCTTGCCGCCCAGCTTGCCGCCCTGCTCGGCGACGTACTGCTTGAAGCCGTTGCTGATGGCGTTGCCCAGGCCGGCATAGGTGCCGGTGAAGGGCAGCATCAGCCCGACGCGGATCTTGCCGTCCTCGGCAGCGGCGGAAAGCGACGGCGCCAAAGCCGCCGCCACCGCAGCGCACGCGATGACCGATCCACCCAAAAGTCTCCTCCTCATGGTGTTGTCCTCTTTTATGAGTGTTGATGGGGCGACGACATGCGCGGAACACGTCAGGAATTGGCCCGCGCCCGCAGCTTGAAACGCTGGATCTTGCCCGTCGCCGTTTTCGGCAAGTCATCGACGAATTCGACCCAGCGCGGATATTTGTAGGGGGCGAGCAGCGACTTGACGTGCTGCTTGAGCTGGTCGGCCAGCGCGGGCGTACCGGCGTGCCCGTCCTTGAGCACGACGAAAGCCGCAGGCTTGACCAGCTTGTCCTCGTCCTCCTGGCCCACCACCGCGGCCTCCAACACCAGTTCATGGGTGATGAGGGCGGATTCCACCTCGATGGGCGACACGTAGATTCCGCCGACTTTCAGCATGTCGTCACTGCGGCCGGCATAGACGTAATAACCATCGCCGTCCATGTGGTACTTGTCGCCGCTGCGGGTCCACGGGCCGAGGAAGGTGTTCCGGGTCTTTTCCCGGTTGTTCCAGTAGCAGGCGGCGCTGGTGGGGCCTCGCACCTGCAGTTCGCCCACCTCGCCCTGCGGTACTTCGAGGCCGTCGCCATCCACCAGGCGCACTGCGTAGCCGGGCACCGGCTTGCCGGTGGTGCCATAGCGCACTTCGCCATGTCGGTTGGAGACGTAGATGTGCAGCATCTCCGTCGAGCCGATGCCATCCAGGATGTCCACGCCAAAATGGTGTGCCCAGCGCCGGCCCACGTCCTGGGGCAGGGCTTCGCCGGCCGAGGCGCAGCGGCGCAAGCGCATTTCTTGCCGCTGCGGCAGGTCCGCGCTGGCCAGCATCGCCGCGTAAAGCGTGGGCACGCCGTAGAAGATGGTGGGCCGGTGCTGGCGCAGCCGGGCACAAACGGCCGTCGCGGTCGGCCGCTCCGCCATGAGCACGGTGGTGGCACCCACGGACATGGGAAAAGTGAGGCCGTTGCCCAGGCCGTAAGCGAAGAACAGCTTCGCGGCGGAAAAGACCAGGTCGCCTTCGGCGATGCCGAGAACCGGGCGCGCGTAGAGTTCGGCCGTGCCCACCAGGCTGGAATGGACATGCACCGTGCCTTTCGGCGCGCCGGTGGAACCGGAGGAATAGAGCCAGAAACAGGGTTCATCCTGCACTGTCGGGGCCGGATCGCAGCTCGGCGCGCCCATGGCGAGGAAGTCGGAGAAGGCAAGCTGACCTTTGGCATCCCCGCCTGCGACGATCACTTTTTCCACCACCGGGTTGTCCCGCAACAGGGGCACGAAGGAGGGATAGAGGGCCGCCGAAACGATCAGCACGCGGGCGCGGCTGTCCCGCAGCATGTATTGGTAGTCGCGGGTGGTGAGCAGGGTGTTGGTGGGGATCGGCACGACGCCCGCCTTGATGCAGCCGAGAAAGGCGGTGGGGAAGTCGATGGTGTCCAGCAAACAGAGCAGGACACGCTCTTCCCGCCGTACCCCCCAGGCCGGCAGCGCGCTGGCGCAGCGGTTCACGCGCTGGGCAAGGTCGCCGTAGGTGTAGCTGCCCTCGTCGTCGATATAGGCCAGCTTGTCGGTGCGGCCGGCTTCCAGGTTGCGCTGGATCAGGTCGTGCGCGGCGTTGTAGTCCTTGGGAAAGTCGATTCGCGGCGGGACCACGCTGTGGTCCACCTTGCTCAGTCCAACCATGCTCCTCCTCCTCGTTCTGGCGCAGTCTTCTGCTGTGGGGCGCAGCGAGCCTGCTTATCTGATCGCCTGGTCTTGCTCTCTGCCGTGCCGGTTCTGTCGCCGGCCTCGTTGCTGCCCGCGTCAGCGGATGGTCATGCCACCGTCGGCGGCCAAAATCTGCCCCGTGACGTACGCCGCCGCGTCCGACGCGAAAAACACGAACACCGGGGCGATCTCTTCCGGATCTGCCCAGCGCCCCATGGGAATGCGCTCCAGGTACTTGTCCTTGAAGCGCTCGTCGGTGCGGATCGTTTCGGTCATTGGCGTCGCCGCGCCGGGTGCCACGGCGTTGACGCTGATGCCGTATTTGGCCAGTTCTTTGGCGGCGGACATGGTGAGTCCGACGATGCCGGCCTTGGCCGCGCTGTAATTGATCTGACCTATCGTGCCGACCAGCCCGGCGGCGGAGGTGACGTTGATGACGCGCCCATACTTGCGCTCCATCATGCCCGCCGCCACCGCTTGCAGACAGTTGAAGCTGCCCTTCAGATGCACGCCCATCACGGCATCCCACTGCCCTTCGGTGAGCTTGTGCAGCATGGCCGGGCGGATGATGCCGGCGTTGTTGACCAGGATGTCGATGTGGCCGAAGCGCTGCTCGATGGCTTCGACCGCAGCGTGCACCTGATCCTGCCGGGAAACGTCGCAGGCCACGGCCATCGCCTGGCTGCCGATTCCTTGTGCGACCTCCTGGGCGGCCACCAGATTGACGTCCGCCACCGCGACCGACGCCCCTTCGCGGGCGTAGGCCCGCGCGATCGCCGCGCCGATGCCCTGCCCCGCGCCGGTGACCAAGGCCACCCTATCCTTTAACTGCATGTGCCCTCCCCTTCGGCCCCACGCTCCGCCGGCCGCGCCGATGATTTATTTGTCCTGCTACGCCTTGGGCTTGCCCAGCACGGCTTCCGCCAGTTGGTCGTCCATCTGCACCCCTTCGGCCACCAGTTGGCGGTACTTCACGAAGTCGATGACGTCCTGGCCGGTGATCTTCTTGGTATCGAAGGCGGTGAAGCCGAGGAACGCCTCGAAGTTCATGTTGGCCGCCAGCCAGTGGCGGTTGGCGAGCTTCATCTGATCCCAGAAGAATTTCTTCTTGGCGCGAATGCCGTCCACCGACTTGATCAGACACTGCGGGAACAGGTTGGTGAATTTCCACACCAGGGCATTCACTTCCTTGTCCAGCAGTTCGAAGTCGGTGGTGCAGCCGGCGATCAGTTCCCGCGCCGGCTTCACGGCGTCCGGCGCGATTGGCTCGCCATAAACGATCTCGCCGTCGTCCACGAAGCTGTCGGTGCGCACCAGCGGGTTGCGCACCCATTGGCCGTCCTTCTTGAGCACCGGCACCACCTTGGAAACCATGCCCTTGGACTTCATCTTGTAGGCGCTCCAGGGTTCGCAGGAGATGCAGTTGTACATGGCATCTTCCATGGAGAGGAACCAGGGCAGGAAGTCGGTGGAGCCGCCATCCGGGGCGCTGCCGTGCTTGGGCCCCGCCTGGCCGAAAACCGCCATGTCGGACGTGACGGTGATGTCGGTGGCCATGCCGATTTCCTGGCCGCCACCGACGCGCATACCATTGACGCGGCAGATCACCGGCTTCTTGCAGTTGAGGATGCCGTCCACCATGGCGTTGAACAGGTCCATGTATTCGCCGTATTCGTTCGGCCGCTTGGCGTAGTAGGCGGCGTACTCGGCGGTGTTGCCGCCGGTGCAGAACGCCTTGTCGCCGACGGCGGTAAATACCGCCGCTACCACGGTACGGTCGCTGGACGCCTTCTGGAAGCCGGCGATCACCGCCTTCACCATTTCCGTGGTGTAGGAGTTGTACTGGGCCGGGTTGTTGAGGATGATCCAGGCCGAATAGAGGCCGGGCACCGCCTTGCCCTGCGGGTCCGTCACCGGCCGCTTCTCGAAAATCACCGACGGGGCTTCGGTGCCGAAATGGCTGTCCCCCAGCAGTTGGTGATCCTTCAGTTCGTTATCCCTGCGCAACCATTTCAGCGTCATTGTTCTCTCCCCCGCCTTGCGATTGTGGTTGGTGATGTTTCGTATGGTCAGAAGTCGGGCGTCAGCACGACCCGCTTCTTCAGCTTGCCGCGGTGCGCCTCGTCGAACACCGCGGCGATCTGGCTCATCGGCCGCGTCTCGACGAACGGCGCCAGGGCGATGCGGCCGTCCAGGCACATCTTCAGCACCTCCGGATACTTGTCCGGCGTGCAGCCCCAGGTGCCGATGATTTCCGCATCGAAAGCCATGAGTTTGGAAAGCATGTACTGGGTCACGTCGGTGCCGTAGCCGACCACCACCAGCGTGCCGGTGAAGGACAGCAGCGCCAGCGCCAGTTCCTGGCCGGCCTTGGTCCCGGTCACCTCGAAAATTTTCCAGCCGTAGTTGGCCGGTAGGCCGCGTTCCTTGCAGAAGCCCTTGAATAGCTCCTTCACTTCCTTGGCGCTTTTGCCTTTGGGGTTGATAGTGAAATCAGCCCCGTAGGATTTCATCAGCGCCAGTTTTTCATCGTTGATGTCGATCCCCACCACCGCCCCGGCGCCCATCCCTTTGGCCGTCTGAGTCATGAAGCTGCCGACACCGCCCGCCGCGCCGATGACGATCACGGTGTCGCCGGGCTGCAGGCGGGCGCGCACGGCGGCCTGGTAAGGCGTGGTGACGGCATCCGCCACCACGGCCAGATGTTCCAGGGGAACATCGCCGCGCTCGCCCACCAGGCAAAGGAATTCCGCCGGGGCGACGATGTGGCTGGAAAAACCGCCATAGATGCCCATGGAGTTACCGGGCATCTTCTGCTCCAGGCAGCGGTTACCGCGCCCGCTGCGGCACAGGGCGCATTTCCCGCAGGGGATTACCGCCGGCACGACCACCTCTTTGCCGGTCAGCGCGGCATCCCCCGCCACTACGACACCACTGATTTCGTGGCCGAGGGACAGGGGCGGCTTCTGCACCGTAGGCACGCCCATGTAGAAATACGACAAATCGGTGTGGCAGACGCCGCAACCCTTGATCTGCACCAGAACTTCGCCGGGGGCGAGGTCGGGCATGGGCAGGCGGGTTCGCTCCAGCGTTCCAGGCTGGGCCATCTGCCAGGTGTCGATGAATTGTGCGGTCACTTCGTCCTCCCCCTTATTTGTTCTGCCAGACCGGCTTGCGCTTCTCCAGGAAAGCCGCGAGGCCCTCCTGCGCGTCGGCGGTGGCCATCAGTTCTTTCAGATATATCGATTCGGCGCGGTCGAGCGCGGCGCCGAACGGCAGGTTGCGGGCTTCGCGGGTGGCTTTCTTGGTGCTCGCCAGGGCGGCACGGCTGAGGCCGAGGAACTGATCGACGAAAGCGCGGCA
>JBAWHH010000107.1:0-2180 GCA_049593715.1 Rhodocyclaceae bacterium | reverse complement strand
CACGCTGCACCGCGCGTGCCAGCAACTCAAAGCCTGTCTCTCGCAGCAAGGCTGGGAGCCGCACCATGACTGACATAAACGACGAACCCTTGCCCGAGTCGGTGCGAAACGCCCTGCTTGAAGCGATCGAACCTGCGTTCCCACCGCCGACCCGGGTGCAGGCCATCAAAGAGCGGCTGATGGAGCGCGTTGCGGCCGAACGCGGCAGCAGCCCGAAAGATGCTGCGGGGTTGATTACCGTGAAGGCCAGTGACGGCGAATGGAAACGTTTTTTGCCAAAGGTGGCCATCAAGGTGCTGCGCCGGGAGGCAGACACGCTGACGTATCTGCTGCGCCTGGAACCGGGAGCAGCGCTGCTGCCTCACGAACACCCCCAGGACGAGGAGTGCATAGTGCTGGATGGCGAAGCGCGAATTGGCGACCTGACGGTACGTGCCGGGGACTACCATTGCGCGCCGGCGGGCCGGCCGCATGGCGTGATCCGCAGCGAGACGGGGGCAACGCTGTTTCTGCGCGGGGCGATCCCGTCTGCCAACCAGGTGCGCTGGCTCAGCCGAGACACATTGACGGCCCTCACTCCCCAGGGCGTACGCAACTTGTTCGACCGGGGCTAGCGGGCCGATGGACCAGGATCCTGCGCCAGGGAAGAAGCTTCACGCTGGCTTCGCGTGTCGTGGAGTTAGGTGGTGGGGGTGCTCATTCTCGGCGTCAGCCCCATATTGGGCAACTACGGTCTCGCCGTGGGTTGGGGCAACCAGCCCCTAGCGCCCAGTTGCTCGAGGTGGCGGACGCCGGGCATGGGGATTCTGCGTTCTCCTTCGGTCTACCGGAAAATCCCGGCGCAACGGCTGAAAGCGATCCTCCGGAACTCCCCTTGACTATGCCCATGGCCCCCGCGAACCCCCTTCCCGTCACCACCAAGTCCCGTTGGTCCGGACTCGTTCAGTCTCGCCCAGCCAGGCCTGGGGCGGGTTCTTCAATCTGCAAACTCCGAAAACGCACATGAAAATTGGGGTGCGATCGGTAAGTGCTCCGCCCAAGAAGGCATTGAGGAGTCGTCGGCGCGGGGAGGACTTCGATCTCCAGACCGATCCTGCCTTCGGCATCGAGGGGGCCCGCGATCCCGGCAGCGAAACGCCTTCGCGACACCTGCGGGACGAACCCGGCCGCCGATACCGTTCCCTTTGGATCGCTATCGGCACAATGGGGCTAGCAGCCCTGGTTTTCGTTCATGTCACGAGCCATTCCCATCATTTGCTGACGTTTCACCGCAACGCGGACAAGATCGAGCACATTCTCGCCTTTGGCGCAGCGATGGTCTGGTTCGGCCAGCTTTATCGCCGAGGCCTGGAACGTGCGCTCTTCTGCGCTTGCCTGATTCTTGGCGGCGTCGCACTCGAGTACGCGCAGCATGCGCTGGGCCACTTTGATCCCGTCGAGTATGGAGACATGGCTGCGGATGCGGCCGGCGCCTGCCTGGGGATGCTCGTTCTGCGGACACGTGCGGCAGACATCATTTCCTGGCTGACCAAGTGGCTCGAAAAGCGCGGTGGGCGATCACGGCCAAGCGTGGATTGACCTGGCTTCAAGCCGTTCACTGCGGCCCTCCCACTTGCGCTTCGACGAAGTCACGCGAGAAAGAAAAAAACGCCCCGCGCGCCTCCTTCAGGTGCTTCGCCCGGCACCAAAACGAAAGGGATCCACCCGCTCTCCATCTCAACGCAAGGCGGCCACCAGCGCGGTTTCGATGTGAGCCGAAAACAGCATCTCCAGGTGGGCGATGCCAACCAGCGGCCGATTGTCGGCGTTCTCCAGGTACTGGCAATCCTGGGGCATGACGAAGTTGTCGTGCACGCTGTAGAAGGCCGTCGCCGGCAGCCCCTCCGGCAAAGCTGCGCTGCCCAGCGCCTTGAGCCACGCGCTGCCGCGTTCCATCTGCCGCGCGTTTGGCCCCAACCCGTAGCGGGCAATCTCCGTCCCGTGGTGAGGCGTGCCCAGGGTGATCAGGCGCGCCACGCGCCCGTCACCGTGATGCGCCAGATAGGCGCGGCACGCCAGCCCCCCCATGCTGTGGCCGACAAGGGAGACTTTTTGAGCCCCGGATTCCGCGCAAACGGCTTCGATGCGGCTCTGTATCTGGGCAACGTAATCGTCGATGCTGCCGTAGAGCGGTTCCAGAT
>JBAWHH010000106.1:0-2524 GCA_049593715.1 Rhodocyclaceae bacterium | reverse complement strand
CCGTACCCCCATGTGCCCGATGGCGCGGGATAGCGGCAACTCGGACCTGGGGGCAATCAACAGAGTGTGTTCTTCGCGCAAGCCGCCGTACGAATCTGCGAGTTGCTTGGCGAAGCGCGTCCGGCGGCAATGTCCGGTGCCCCGTTCGCCAGCCGTTCGTTGCGTCCATGGGCAGCATAGCGTCCGTTGAAACAATTGCCGACGCCAGCGCAATGGGCCATTGACGGGTACCGGAGTATCGCTTGCCGGGGCACCTGATGCCCATCCGCCGAGGACGCCATCGCTATCCGACGTATTCTGCGGCGATACAACACTCTGGGCAATTTCTCGCGAATCGGCGAACTTACCCATTTGCGTTTGTCCCCAAGCATTGGATCATCGGCTTCACCCCAAGACCCTTTCCTCTCCGGGCACGATGCACAAAGATCCCCTCCCCCAACTGCCCTCGGACCAACTCCGGGTGCTGGGTACCGACCACCCGGACAACCTCGTGAGCCGCGCGGGCCTCGCGCGCGCGGCGGGCGACGCCGGAAACCTCGCTCAGGCGTTGAGGCTGTTTCGGGAACTGCTGCCCGATGCCCAACGGGTGTTCGGAGCGGATCACCCCGACACGCTCACCGTTCGCAGCAACATTGCCTTCTTCACCTTGCGCTCGGGCGATACGCCGGCGGCGTTGGAGCTTTTCCAGGCATTGCTGCCGGACCAGGTACGCATCCTGGGCGCCGATCATCCAGACACGCTCGCGGGCCGGAACAATCTGGCCTATGCCCTGGCGCAGGCAGGGGATGCACGGGAAGCCCGCAGGCTGCTGCGGGAATTGCTCGCCGACCAGCGCCGCCTGCTCGGGGACAGACACCCGGACACGCTGGCCACCCGCGGCAACCTCGCGCAGTCCACCGGGGAGGCAGGCAACGCATGCAAGGCGTTGCATCTGTTTCGGGATCTGCTCGCCGACATGACGAGCCTATTCGGCCCGGACCACCCGGCCACCCTCATGGTCCGCAACAACGTCGCCTTTTGGACTGGCGCGAGTCGCAACGCCGCCAAAGCGCTGGAACTCTTCGAAGCGCTGCTGGCCGACACGGCGCGCGCCCATGGCGCCGAGCATCCCGACGTGCTTCGCGTGCGCAGCAACGTGGCCGCCTGGACGGCCAGAGCCGGCCACCGAGCGAATGCGCGCAACCTGTTTCTGGCCTTGCTCGCTGACCAGCGGCGCCACATCGGCCCCACGCATCCGGATGTTCAGCGCACCGAGAAGTGGTTGGCCGGGTTGGTGCCCGTGCACTGAGCCGGTGTGCGCCTCGGCGCGGCGAGCAGTGGCAGTGTGCAGCGTATGGGATGTCCATTATCCAAGACGCGCCTGCAGGAGCCGATCCGCCCGCGCCGACACAATCAGCGTGAGCTTCATCATCGCCCGGGTCGCCCCGACAAAGAGCTTGCGCATTGCCAAGTCGTCCAGGGCGTCAAAGTCGATCTCCGTCAAAATTACGCAGGGCGCACTCTGGCCCTTGAACCGATACACGGACTCCATCACCGTCTCGCCCTCGGAGTACATCGGACTACCCAGCAGATCGTAGCGGCCGGTGAACGCCCGCAGCGCATGGGGCCCTAGCCGATCAAAGGGGCTAAGCGCCGAGTGCTCACGGCCCCGGAAGGTGAGCACCGCGATCAACTCGCGTGTGAAGCCAAGGCCGAGCGCCCGCGTGATGGCGCGTTTGGTCACCTCGATCAGGTTCTGCGTGCCCTCGTACTTGAGAATCTCCAACTCCGCCCCGCGCAGCGGGCTGCCGGCTTCCAGCGGACGATCCCTCGCGAGGATGCGGTTGAGTGGGTCGAGGATGTTTCGCGGTGTACGGTAATTGGCGTCGGCGCGCAGCGTGACCCAGCCCGGCAGGGGCACGGGAGGCCGGCCGTAAAGATTTTGCATCGGGTCTTCCAGCCACCAGGCCTGGCCTGTCGGGGTGAGCAGGCGTAGCAGCGGATCGCGCCATTCGGGCAGAAAGTCCTGTCCTTCGTCGACGATCAACGTATCAAACCGCCAGGCCTCGCCCGGGAGCGCAGCGGCGAAGTCGTGCTCTAGCCGCGAGAAAACATCGGGGCAAGAGAAATCGACCGGCACGCCAAGACCGCGAAGGATCCGGTCACACAATTGATGGTAGGTGGCCACCTCGCCGCCGGGCGGCACGATCAGGGCAAGATGGTCAGCCAGGGGGCGGTTGTAGCAGACGTACAGGGGCCGGCGCCCTGCCTCCAGCGCATCACGGAAGACCGCCAGGGCGAGTTGGGTCTTGCCCGAGCCCGCGGTACCGACCACCCGCAGCCGCTGCGGCTCGCACGTGATGCGCCGGCCCCAGACAGCCAGGCCGCCCGACAGGCGCGTGGTGAGGGCGCGTGCTTCGCCGGCTACGGCACCGATCTCGGGGACGAGTTCCAGCGTTTCGTCCAGGAAACGATAGAGCTTGTCCGCCACCGGTGTTGGCGCATCGGCATCCGGCAACAGGCGCCGAATCAAGGGCAGCAGTTG
>JBAWHH010000105.1:0-2021 GCA_049593715.1 Rhodocyclaceae bacterium | reverse complement strand
CATCGGCATCGGCGCCGATCAGCGTTTCCACCACGGCGATCAGGGCGCGCCGATAGTCCTCGGCCATCGCGGTTTTGGCCAGCCGGGCGCGGGCTTCGTCCACCGAGGCCACCCGCAGCGAGGAGGGGAACACCTGGACGCGGTTTTCTTCCCGCGTCAGCAGCGCTGCCTCTTCCAGCCAGGAAATGGCCGTGCGCACGCGGGTGTCGTCGGTGGCGGAATCGCGCTGGAACGCGCCGTCCTCGTCTTCGGTGAGGATTTCGCCGCTGGTGGCCACCACCTCGCCGCCGAGGCGCTTGCGCCGGTCGAGGTTGCGCAGCGCCTTGAGGATGGCCTGGATTTCGCGCGGGGTGAGGCGCGAGCGGGCGGACATGCCGAACTGCCGCTCCGCGTCGTCCGCCGTATAGAGCAGCACGCAGCGTGCCGCCGCCCGGTCGCGCCCGGCCCGGCCGGCTTCCTGCATGTAGTTTTCCAGCGAACCGGGAATGTCGGCGTGGATCACCAGCCGCACGTCGGGCTTGTCGATGCCCATGCCGAAAGCGTTGGTGGCGACGATCACCCGCAGGTCGCCGCGCAGGAAAGACTCCTGCACTTCGCGCTTGCTGTCCGGTGGCAGGCCGGCGTGGAAGAAGGCGGCGGCGAGGCCCTTGTCGCGCAGGAACTGGGCGAGTTCCTCGGTTGCCCGGCGGCTGGCGCAATAGACGATCGCCCCGCCCGGTACGTTCTGCGGCAGATCGGTTTCCAGCAGCCGGAAGACGTGGTCGCTCTTGGCTGCCGGGGTCGTCGGCACCACGGCGAACTCCAGGTTCTCGCGCCGCGCGCCGCCGTCGAAAGGCGCCAGATCGATGCCGAGCTTGTCGTGGAAATGGGCCAGGATGTCCGCCATCACGTCCGGCTTGGCGGTGGCGGTGAGGCACAGTACCGGCGGCACGGGTTCGTCCCCCGCCCGCTCGCCGATGAAGCGCCCGACGTAGCGGTAATCGGGGCGGAAATCGTGGCCCCACTTCGAGATGCAGTGGGCCTCGTCCAGCACCCAGGCGCCGATTTCCCGCTGTGCCAGCACCTTGCGCACCGAGCGGTTGCGCAATTGTTCGGGGGAGATGATGAGGATGCCCACGTCCCCTAGCCGCACCCGGTCCAGGGCGTCGGAGCGCTCCGGCATGGAAAGCTGGCCGTTGATGGCGGCACAGGCGCTGATGCCGCGTCCCTCCAGCCCCGCCACCTGATCGGCCATCAGCGCCACCAGGGGCGAGATGACCACCGTCAGGGCGCCGGTCTTGTCGTAACGCGACAGGGCGGGGATCTGGTAGCAGACCGATTTGCCGGTGCCGGTGGGCAGGATCCCCAGGGCGTGGCGGCCGGCCATGGCCGCTTCGACGATGGCCTGCTGGAGGGGTTTGCCATCGGCGTCCCGCGGTTCGGGGCGGAATTCACCGAAACCGAACCAGCGGCGCAGTTCCTTGATGGCGTCGTGCCGCTCGCGGCACCAGGGGCAGGCGGGATCGCTGCACGGCGTATCCCGCAGCCGCCGCACCAGCGCCCCGGCCGCGGGGAACTCGTGGCGCACCCACGGCGGCATGACCGAATTGCCCCCTGCGACGGAGAGCCAGGCGAGGGCGTAGGCCAGGGGCCAGGCCTGGCGGGCAGCGTCTGCCTCGATTTCCCTGGCGTGGGTCAGGCAGGCTTGGCCGGCGAGTTCTTCTTCGATGGCGCGCAACGCCTCGGCGTCCGACGGGCGCGGCTGGCGGCGCAGGGTAGTGAAGAAGGCATTGAGGCCGGAGACCGACTCGTCCACGGTGGTCAGCCAATGCCATGCCAGCACCCGGCCGGGAACGGTGCGGTGCAGGGCCCGCAGCGCTTCGTGCTGGTCGCGGAACAGCTCCAGCGCCAGCCGCGCATCCAGTTCGGGATCGTTCAGCCGCCCGCGCTTGAGCTGCCCGTCCTGGTAATGCTTCACCAGATGGTGGTAGGGATTGCGGGGGAACGCCAGGGGGTTGAGGCGCAGGGTATCCACCACCGGC
>JBAWHH010000104.1:0-2126 GCA_049593715.1 Rhodocyclaceae bacterium | reverse complement strand
GAGTTGGGGGGCGGTCAGGTCCACGTCGTCCTTTGCGCCGTGTTTCTTCTTGGCCGCGAGCATCGCCTCGTCGAATTTCTCGTCCGACACGCCCAGGGCAATCTTGCCGTAGAGCTGGATGAAGCGGCGGTAGGCATCGTAGGCGAAGCGCGGGTTGTCGGTCTGACGGATCAGGCCTTCCAGCGTCTTGCTGTTGAGACCGAGGTTCAGGATGGTGTCCATCATGCCGGGCATGGACATCGACGAGCCCGAGCGCACGGAAACCAGCAATGGGTTGGTCTCAGAGCCGAAGCCTTTGCCGGTCTTCTTCTCCAGCGCCACCATGTGGGCTTTGACCTCGGCCATCATGCCTTCCGGAAAACGGTTGTTCTCCAGATAGGCCAAGCATGCTTCTGTGGTTACGGTGAAACCCGGCGGAACGTTCAGCCCGATCTGCGTCATTTCGGCCAGGTTTGCACCCTTGCCGCCGAGCAGCATCTTGTTCTTGCCGTCGCCCTCTTCGAAATCGAAACAGTATTTCTTGGCGCTCATTGCCGTTTCCCCTCCTTGCAAACTATTGGATTGTCCGAAACCAGCTTGACTTCCCATGCCATGCCCGACTGCCGGCCCCGCCTGAGAACGCGCATGTTACCCTCTCGCGGCGTGAAAAGGGTCACGAAATCACGCGATGTGCGAGCTTGCGGATTGCGGCTTGCGGCGGCGTTTTCTCCTGCCTATCATCCCTTTGCGCCGAAGTTCTCCCCTCTCCGGCCGGTGCCGGAAAACGGTTCATCATGATGCGTCCCCTCAGTCGACTCGAATCTCCACTGCGCTTTCCGGACCCGCCGACGGACTCGGTTCGTCATATCGCGCTTGGGGGGCGCGCGGTCTCCTACACCCTGATCCGAAGTCGGCGGCGCACCCTTGCCCTCACCATTGACCATCGGGGGCTGCGGGTCGGGGTGCCGAACCTGGTTGCGATGGGGGACGTTGAGAAATTCATCCGCAGCCACGCGGAATGGATCCTGCGCAAGCTAGACGCATGGTCTGCGGAGCGGGGCCCGAAGCCGATGGACGTTTGCGATGGCGCATCGCTGCCTGTGCTCGGGGAGCAATGGGTGCTGCGCCTGGCGGCCGGCAATAACGACTCATTGTGGATCGACGCGGAAATGGTCCTCGCCTTGCCGTCGGGCGCGGATGCCCGGGACAGCCTGCGGCGCGCGCTGCAGCAGCGGGCGCTGGCGCTGTTTCGCGCCCGCGCTGCCCATCTCTTTCGTGACGAGACGGTGGAGTTGCCTCGGCTGGCCCTGTCCAACGCCCGGACCCGCTGGGGCAGTTGCAGCGCCAGAACGGGCCTGCGTTTCAACTGGCGCCTGATACACCTGCCCCTGCCGCTGGTGGACTACGTGGTTGCCCACGAGTTGGCGCACCTGCGGGAGATGAACCACTCCGCGCACTTCTGGCATCAGGTGGAACGTCTTTACCCGGACTATCGCCTGGCACGAAAGGCGCTCAGGGCGCACGCGGTGACGATTCCCCACATTTAGGAGCCTCTCATGCGAATTCTGCACACCATGCTGCGTGTCGGTAACCTCGACCGCTCACTGGCTTTCTACACCGAGGTGCTCGGCATGCGCCTATTGCGCCGCAACGACTATCCGGAAGGGAAATTCACCCTCGCTTTCGTCGGCTACCAGGACGAGAGTGAAGCGGCCGCACTGGAACTGACTTACAACTGGGATACGGACCACTACATCATCGGCACCGGCTATGGTCACGTTGCCATCGAAGTGGACGACGCCTACCGGGCCTGTGACGAGATCAAACGCCGGGGCGGGGTGGTCACCCGCGAAGCCGGGCCGATGAAACACGGCACTACGGTGATTGCTTTTGTCGAGGATCCGGACGGTTACAAGGTGGAACTGATCCAGCGCAAGACCTGAGCTTCAGCCCTGGGCTGCCGGCCCAGGTTTCGCCATGCCCAAGCTAGGCTGCTGCCAGACCCGTCGCAAAGTCGTGCTGCAGGGCGGCAGCCAAAGAATGGACTCCTTTTTCCAGGGCGGCGGCACCGTTGAGCAGTGCCGGGAGATCTTCGGCGCGGGCAGCCGCCTCGGTCTCCAAGGCTGCCTGGGTGACGCGGTCGGCGC
>JBAWHH010000103.1:0-3828 GCA_049593715.1 Rhodocyclaceae bacterium | reverse complement strand
GGATACGCCCATCGCGGACAGGGCGTCGATCTCTTCGGTCACGCGCATCACGCCCAGTTGCGCGGTCATCGCCGACCCCGACCGGCCCGCCACCAGCACCGAAACCAGCACCGGCCCGAGTTCGCGGATGATGCCGACACCCAGAATATTGACGATGTAGACATCCGCGCCGACGCTGCGCAACTGCAGGGCGGAGAGGTAGGACAGCACAACGCCGATGAGGAATCCCACCAGCGCCGTCACCGGCATGGCGAGAACCGCGCTCTTGTAGAGGTTGGCAGAAATCTCCTTGCGCGGAATATCGCCCGGATGGCGCAGCATGTGCGCCAGATCCAGCGCGATCCGGCCGATCAGCGCCACCAGATCCGTCGCCTGCCGGCCAAGAGCAAACCCGCTGCTGCCCAGGCCAACCAGAGGGTCCGTTGCGGAACGGCGCGGCTTGGGCGGGGCCTCCTCCGCCTGCGCCGCGGCAATCCGCTGAAACACCGCGGTTTGTGCGTCGCTGGCGCGGAGCGTTTCGGGCAGGCGCCGCCCCCAGCCGCGCCACAGGACCATGGCACCCACGCTGTCCAGGGTCTCGATACCAGCAAGGTCCCAGACCAGATCATTCCGGGGGGTCAGCCCAAACACGTCCTGTTCGAGAACAGCGGCGTCCCGGCCGAGGTCCGCCAGGGTCCAACGGCCCAAGACACGGACCCGTGGCGCGGCGCCGGTTTCATCGACCGATAACCTGCGCGCATCCATGGCGGGGTCAGGAGGCGTCCGAGCCCTCTCTCAAGCGGCTCGTCTTGATGCGCAGTTCCTTACCCACGCTCGCCCATTGGCGCGTTTCTTCATGCAGCGCCGCGGCGGTGAGCGGGGAGGACTCCAGCCACTGCTCATCGGCCGTGACCTGGAATCCCTTGGACGTGCGCTGTATCTGCAGCGGCGGCAAGCCCGCATCGTCCCGAGCCCGGTGCACCAGGGCCGCCAGCCGCAGACTGAAGATCAGCACCCAGTCGGGACTATCCGGCGGCACGGGCTGCAGGCGTTGCAGCTTGCCGCGGTGGGCCAGCACGACCCGCGCCAGGCGCGCCTGGTCCATGCGCGAGAAGCCCGGCATGTCGGCATTCGCCAGGATGTAGGCGCTGTGTTTGTGATAGCTGCTGTGGGCGATGGAGACGCCGACCTCGTACAAGCGCGCCGCCCAATCCAGGCAACGGACGTCGGGATGATCGTCGTCCACGGCTACGGAGGAAATCTGGCGCAGGAAAGTCAACGCCGCCTCCGCCACGCGCTGAGACTGCTTTCGGTCCACCTCGTAGCGGCGCACGAAGTTCTTCACCGTGGCGTCGCGCAGATCATGGTGGTGGTAGCGCCCCAGCAGATCGTAGAGCACGCCCAGCCGTAGAGCGCCTTCGGAAAAGCTCATGCGTTCGAGGGAGAACTCCTCGAAAACCGCCGACATGATGGCCAGCCCACCCGGCAGGACCGGCACGCGGTCCGGCCGCAGCCCCGGCAGGTCGGCGGTCGTCAGGTCGCCGGCTTTCAGCAGCCGCGCCTTGAGCAGATCCATACCTTCCCGGGTAATGGAGCCGTCGCCATGGCCGGCGAGTTCGATCATGTCGCAGATCGCCTTGGCGGTACCGGAAGAGCCGACCGCCGCCTCCCACCCCGCTTTGCGGAACTGGCGGCCAATGGTCTGGATCTCTTTGCGCGCAGCAAGCTCGGCCTCGCGCAGCGATTTCTTGTCGAAGCGCCCTTTGGGGAAGAACTGCAGGCTGTAGCTCACGCAGCCCATGTAGAGGGATTCGAGCACGATGGGCTCGAAACTCTTGCCGATGATGAACTCGGTGGAACCGCCGCCGATGTCCACCACCAGTTGCTGCTTTCCGGGTTCGGGCAGGGTGTGGGCGACGCCGACGTAGATCAGCCGCGCCTCTTCGCGGCCGGCGATGATCTCGATGGGAAACCCCAGCGCCGCTTCCGCCTCAACCAGGAACTGCGGCGAGTTCTTGGCCACTCGCAACGAGTTGGTGCCCACTGCGCGCACGGCGCTGGCGTCGAAACCGCGCAGGCGTTCGCCGAAACGGCGCAAGGCATCCAGCGCGCGCAGTTGGGAAGGGCCGTCGAGCGTCTTCTGCGCGGTAAGGCCCTGAGCCAGCCGTACCGCCTCCTTGAGGGAATCGAGGGGATAAATCTGGTCGCCGACCACCCGGCCCACCTGCAATCGAAAGCTGTTGGATCCCAGGTCGACGGCGGCGATTAGTTCATGGCTCATGGCGATCGGAGAGCGACTGCCCGAGTCGGCAGGAAGCCGCGGATTGTAGCAGTATCGTCACCGGCAGCCGGAGGCCAAACGAGGTATCGGGGCATCAAACGATTGGCCGCGCAGTCCGCCGCCAGCCTCAAATCGTTGGGCCGGGCTTGTGTTCGTTGCGCCGCCATGCGGCCGGCGGCAAGCCCATCGCGCGCTTGAAGGCGCGGGCGAAAGCGGCCTCGGAATCGTAGCCGACCTCCTGGGCAACGTGGGCGACCGTCGCGTGGCTGGTGCGCAGCAGATTGGCGCCCAGTTGCATGCGCCAACTGGCCAGGTACTGCATCGGCGGCACGCCGACGTAGCGCACGAAGCGCTCATGCAATGCCGATCGGGACAGCGCCACTTGCCGGCCCACCTCTTCGATGCTCCATTCCCGGTTCGGCTGCTCGTGCAGCAGGGCGAGGGCCTTGCCGACGTAGCGGTCGCGCAAGCCGGCCAGCCAGCCCGCGGCGTCCTCGGGCAGCGATTCCAGATATCGCCGCGCCGCATCCACGAACACCATCTCGCTGGCCCGTTCGAGCACGGCTTCGCTGCCGGGCCGGCGCTCGCGGGATTCCTGCACCGCCTGATGCAAGACGGCCTGCACCCAATCGCCGACGCCGCCTGAAGGTATGTGCAACATGCGTGGCAACGCGCCGATGAGGGGGTTGAAGGGACGCAGGTCGCAACCGATGAAGCCGCATACCACTACGGTGGTGGCTTCGTCCGCCGGCAGAGCGGCGCCGGGCCGCAGCACACCGCGGTGATAAGTGACCGGAATCGGCTTCGGGTCGTTGCGCGTGGCGAAAACCCAGTCGGTGCAGTCCGGCTGGGCACGCAGGCCCGGGGCGCTGGTCAGCACATGACCATCGCCGCGCGGGAACAGGATGGTGTCTCCGGCGGCCAGGCGTGCCGGCTGCTGACCTTCCATGACCGCCCAGCCGCCTCCTTTGACGACGTGGTGATAGGCGAGGACATGTTCTGCGCCGGGCATCACGGCATCCGCGATGGCGTTCGCCGGCGGGGCTTCGGCGACCCATTCGTCACAGAAGCTGACGTAATAGAACACGGCCCCCCGCAGGCGGACGCTGCGCAATACGTCGGACAAAGGATCATGGGTCATCTTGGCGAGGCCCCGAAGGAGGCGCGATCGAGGATCGCGAACGGGCGAGCGAGCGCCGCGAATAGTCTGGACGCACGGGCAAATTTGCACGACACGCGGGGAAGCGTCAATCCTTGGGGCAGCGCAGAATGCCCTCACGAGTGGGATACACACTCGCCAACACCCAACGGAGGATCAAGATGAACACCATAGCGGAACCACGGGCTTTCGCGCCGGATTTCGGCGCCATCAAGCAACGCCAGCAGGCCACCTGGGCCAGCGGCGACTTTGCCGTCATCGGCACCACTCTGCAGATCGTTGGAGAAATGCTCGCCGAAAGCGTGGACATCCGCGCTGGCGAGCAGGTGCTCGACGTTGCAGCGGGCAACGGCAATGCCACATTGGCGGCGGCGCGGCGTTTCGCCCAGGTCACCTCGGTGGACTTCGT
>JBAWHH010000102.1:0-2092 GCA_049593715.1 Rhodocyclaceae bacterium | reverse complement strand
ATCCATGCAAAAGAAACTGATCGCTCTGGCGATTGCCGGTATGGCCGCCGCCCCGGCGTTCGCTCAGTCCAACGTCACCATCTATGGTGTCGCGGACGTGTACTACGGCTATGGCAAATCCGATGACGGCAACAAATTCTCCGGCATCAACTCCGGCGGCCTGTCCGGCTCCCGCCTCGGCTTCAAGGGCACGGAAGACCTGGGCAATGGCCTGAAGGCTTTGTTTGTCTATGAGTTCGGCTCGCTCGCTCTTGACACTGGATCCGGCATCACCACGACCCGTCAGTCTTATGTTGGCTTGGGCGGCAACTGGGGTACCCTGGTTGCTGGACGTCTGCAGAGCCCCGGCTATGACTTCGGTGTCAAGTACGACGCCTTGGGCGCCGCTGTGTTCTCGCCGGTCGGCCAACTGACGGACAACGCCGGTATGACCATTTCCGGTCGCGATGCGGGTGCCCGTCTGGACAACGCTGCCGCTTATATCTCCCCGAATTTCGGTGGCGTCACGCTGAAGGCTGCTTACGCGTTCGGCGAGCAGATCAAGACGAAAGAAGAGACTGGTGGCGTAAAGAGTCCCCAGAACGTCTGGGCCTTGGCTGCCGACTACGACAACGGCCCTCTGTCCGTGGGTGCCGTTTGGCATGACCTGAACCATATCGGTGGAACCGGGTTCGATGAACCGCGTCTGGACCAGACTGAGTGGGCGCTCGGTGCCAGCTACGACTTCACCGTCGTCAAGCTGACCGGCAACTACCAGCAAGCCAAGATCAAGCTTCGCGGCGAAGGATTCGACGATACCGTGAAGTACAAGCTGTGGAACATCGGTGCCGCCGTTCCGGTCGGCCCCGGTGCCATCAAGGTGGCTTACGCCGACTGGAGAGAAAATCAGGATAGCTGCGACGGTGACTGCCGCGCTCGTTCCTGGGCACTCGATTATGAGTATGGCCTCTCCAAGCGCACGACTGCCTATGTTGGGTACAGCCAAATCAGAAACAAGAATGCCAACGGCTTTTTCCTCCGCAATTACACCGGCTTGAGCACCACCGGCGACAGCAGCAGCCCGAAATCTCAGCAAGTTGGTTTTGGCGTTCGCCACGTGTTCTAAAAGCAATAGCGATTTGGCCCGGAACATCGGGCCGGCAGTATCGACAGGCGCCTTCGGGCGCCTGTTTTTTCGTGGTTCGCCGGCGGCCGTTTGACGGCCACACCGTGCCACACTAGGATTGGCTAACCGATTCGCTAATGGAGTTTCGAATGCGCCAAGTGAACATCCACGAAGCGAAGACCCATCTTTCCGAACTGATTGCGGCGGCTGAACGAGGGGAAGATATTGTGATCTCCCGTGCCAACCGCCCAGTAGTACGGCTGGTTTCGGTATCGCCCGTGTCCAAAAAGGCGAAGCTCGGTGGGTTCGAAGGCCAAGTCTGGGTGGCTCCCGATTTCGATGCGCCTTTGGACGATTTCTCGCGGTGTGCTTACGGGTTTCCGGTGTCCGGAGCAGCGTGATCGTCGGCGCTGAACTCGACCAACTGCGCTTTGAGTAGCGGCAGGTTTTCGCAAACCGTCGTCCAGACAATGGCAGCGTCGATGCGGAAATATTCGTGGGTCAGGATGATCCGCATGTCGTAGGCGTCTTTCAACTGCTGCCACAGTGCTGTGGGTAGGTGTCCTCCACCGATGGGTCGGTCTGCACGATCCTGCCGCTTGCCTCGCCGATCACGATCAGGCTCTCGATAACGGCTAGCTGCGTCTTCCCGTCCGCCAAGAACGCCTCTTTGGTCAGGCCACAGGTATCCGATTCCGCATTGCCGATGGCTTCCAGCATGTCCTGGATTCGGTCGGAAACCCTGCGCCCTTTTTGCGGGTCATACCGGCTCGGCCTCCCGCAAGACGTCGTCCCGAAAGCGCTCGTGCAGGGCGAGGGGCGTCAGAACGTCGGCCTTGACCCCGAGCAGCGCCTCGAGTTCACGCTTGATTCTGACCAAGCTGATCAAGGAGGTCTTGTCCTCGATGGGGTCCACCAGCAGATCGAGGTCACTCTCTTCGGTGTCCGCGCCACAAAGAACGGAGCCGAAAACACGTGGGTTACGGG
>JBAWHH010000101.1:0-5307 GCA_049593715.1 Rhodocyclaceae bacterium | reverse complement strand
GGGCCGAGGCGATGCGCTCGGGTTTGCCGTAATCCTTCTCCCAGGGCTGTTCGAAGCCGGGAATCTTGAGGTTGGAGACTGAAAAGCCGCACAGCCCGGCCTTGGGTTTGGAGCCGCGCCCGGTGGCGCCTTCGTCGCGGATTTCGCCGCCGGAGCCGGTAGCCGCGCCGGGGAAAGGCGAAATTGCCGTCGGGTGGTTGTGGGTTTCCACCTTGGCGAGGATGTGGGTTTCCTCGTCGTGAAAGGCGTACGCGCCGTCCGCCGCTGGGTAGAGCTTGCGCACCCTGGCGCCTTCGATCACCGAAGCGTTATCCGAGTAGGCCACCACCGTGCCTTGGGGATGCAGGCGGTGGGTTTCGCGGATCATACCGAACAGGGTTTCGTCCCGGGCCGAGCCGTCGATGATCCAGTTCGCGTTGAAGATCTTGTGCCGGCAATGTTCCGAGTTGGCCTGGGCGAACATCATCAGTTCGACGTCGGTGGGATCGCGCCCGGCGCGGGTGAATGCCTCCACCAGGTAGTCGATCTCGTCATCCGACAGCGCCAGGCCCAGTTCGCCGTTGGCGGCTTCCAGGGCGGACCGGCCCCGTGCCAGGATTTCCACTGTAGTCAGCGGCTGGGGCGGGTAGTGGTGGAACAGGGCGTGGGCCGCCGCCGCATCGGCCAGCACCGATTCCGTCATGCGGTCGTGGATCAGCGGCAGCACAGCGGTGCGCTGGCTTTCGTCCAGCGCCCGGCCCGCATCGATGAAAAAGGCTGTTCCGCGTTCGATGCGCACCACAGCCTCAAAGCCGCATTGGCGCGCGATGTCGGTGGCTTTGGAGGACCACGGGGAGATGGTGCCCAGGCGCGGCGTCACCAGTAGCAGGCTGTCCCGGGGCATGGAGGCAACCACGGCGGGGACGCTCAGCAACTGGGATAGGCGGGCGGCTTCGTCTGCGCTGAGCGGTCGCTGCAGTTCCACGAAGAACCACTGTTCGGCGGAAAGGCTGCGAATGCTCGGCAACGCTTCGCGGAGGGTTTCGATGATGCGGGAAATCCGCGTCGTCGAGAACGCGGCGGCGCCGCGCAGGGTGAGGATCTCTGCCATGGTGCGGGGAGGGCGGCTAAAGGCAAATTATAGCGAAAGCCGACCTCGCCCCCGGGGGCTTGAAATCCCGCTTTCGCCCCCGATCTAGCGCGAGGTGACCCCAGAGGACAAGCAAATGAAACCCCATGTGATCGATGTTGCCGCCGCCGATTTCGAGACTCAGGTCATCGAAGCTTCCCGCCAAGTACCGGTACTGGTGGATTTTTGGGCGCCCTGGTGTGGCCCCTGCCGCGCCCTGGGCCCGATGCTGGAGAAGCTGGCGGCCGAGTACGGCGGGCGCTTCATCCTGGCCAAGGTCAATTCGGACGAGAACCAGGCACTCGCCGCGAAGTACGGCGTACGCGGCATTCCCAACGTGAAAGCCTTCGTGAATGGCGCGCCGGTGAATGAATTCGTCGGGGCGCTGCCCGAGCCCCAGGTGCGGGACTTCATCGATTCGCTTCTTCCTTCGCCGGCGGAGCCGCTGCGCCAGGAAGCCCTCACCGCCAAAGCGCGGGGCGAAACGGACGCGACCCGCCGCCTGTTGCTGCAGGCCATTGAACTCGATCCGCGGCACGAAGCGGCGCGCCTCGATCTGGTGGAATTGCTGATAGATGCCCGCGACGTCGCCGAGGCGCGGCGCCTGCTGGATGAAATCGCGCTGCGGGCGCGGGACGTGGCCCGGGTGGAGGCGCTGACGGCTCGGCTGCAACTGGTGGCCAACAGCGGTGACGCCGATCGGGTAACCCTGGAGGCCAGGGTGGCCGCTGATCCGGACGACCTGGAAGCGCGTTTCGAACTGGCCAATGCCCTGGCCCTGGGGCAAGAATACGCAGCCGCAATGGAACATTTGCTGGAGATCGTGCGCCGCGACCGGGGGTTTCGTGACGACGTCGGCCGCAAGACGCTGATCAACCTGTTCAACGTTGTCGGCTCGGCTGACGAACTGGTGCGCAAGTTCCGCGCCGAGCTTGCCACCGTACTCAACCGCTGACCTCGCGGGCGTTTCGTTTCGGACAGCGCGCCCCGCGGGGCGCGCTGTCGTTTGCGGGCGGCGCGTTATCATCCCGCCCGTTCCACGAGCAATCAGGACTACCCGAAAGATGATCACGATTTACGGCATCAAAAACTGCACGACGATGAAGAAAGCCTTCTCCTGGCTGGAGGAGAACGGCGTCGAGTATGTTTTCCACGACTACAAGAAATCCGGCGTCGACCGGGAACGGCTGCTGCAATGGTGCAAACACCTTGGCTGGCGCACCCTGCTGAACACCCGGGGCACCACCTGGCGCAAGCTGAGCCCGGAGCAACAGGCGGACATGACCCAGGGCAAGGCGGTGGCGCTGATGGTGGAGTTTCCTTCGCTCATCGTCCGGCCGGTGGTGGAAACCGGCCAGCAATTGCTGGTCGGCTTCGACAGCAGCATCTTTTCCAGTTTTATCAAGCCCTGAGTGGGCCACGACATGCCCGAAACACCTTCCAGCACGGATTTTGTCCGCCGCTTCCTGTTCGAAGACCTCGATATCCGGGGCGCCGTGGTACGCCTGGGGCCGGCCTGGCGCAAGATGCAGGAGGGTAGAGGCTATGCGGCAGCCGTGGCGCGGATGCTGGGGGAAATGACTGCCGTCACCTTGCTCATCGGGGCCAATCTCAAGCAGCCGAGCCGACTGACCATCCAGGCCCAGGGCCACGGCCCGGTGTCGCTGCTGGTCATCGACATTACGCAGGAACTGACTTTCCGCGGCATGGCCCGTTGCGGTGAGGTCGCTGAAAGTCGTTCGGTGCCGGAACTGCTCGGCGACGGGCGGTTGACCTTGACGCTGCAGACCGATGCCGGGGTACAGCCTTATCAAAGCATGGTGCCGCTTCAGGGCGACACCATTGGCGCAGTGTTCGAGCATTACCTCGCTCAGTCGGAACAGCAGCCGGCGCGGCTGTGGTTGTTCGCTTCGGCGGACGCAGCCGTGGGCCTGTTCCTGCAAAAGCTGCCGGGCGCCGATACCCGTGATGCCGATGGGTGGAGCCGCCTGGAACAACTGGCGTCGACCATCAGCGCCCACGAACTGGAGACGTTGCCCGTCGCCGACTTGCTGTTGCGGGTGTTTCCCGAGGAAACCGTGCGGCTGTTCAAGCCACGGGCCGTGCGCTACGAATGCCCGAAGGACTGGGACAAGGTGCGCAATATGCTGCGCTCTCTCGGGCGGGAGGAACTGGATTCAGTCCTGGCCGAGCGCGGCGAGGTCGTGGTGCGGGACGACATCTGCAATCACGAATACCGCTTCGACGCCGAGGCGGTGGCCCGCCTGTTCGATTCTTCAGCCTCTACTGTCCATTAGCGCGCCGAGCCGATGGCCCACGCCAGCATTGAAATCAGCGAAGACGCCGGAGTGCGCTACCTGCACTTCAGTTCGGAGTGGGTGCAGGGCGCCATGCGCATTGCGCGGCCCTGGGCGCTGGAACTGGAGTACACGCGGGAAATGATGGCCTGCCTGCTGCTGCGGCCGGAACCGGAGTGGCCGCAGCGGATTTTGCTCATCGGACTCGGCGCCGCGTCCTTGACCAAGTTCCTCTACCGCCACCGGCCGCAGGCGCAACTTACCGTGGTGGAGATCGATCCCCAGGTGCTTGCCACCGCCCGGCTCCATTTCAAATTGCCCGAAGACCCGGACCGGCTACACATCGAGATTGCCGATGGCGTGAACTTCGTCGAGGAAACGGCTCAGCGTTTCGATCTGATCCTGGTGGATGGGTTCGATGCCAAAGGGCGTGCCGGAGCCCTCGATTCGCTGCCGTTCTACCGCGCCTGCCGCGCCCGGCTGTCGGACGACGGGTTGCTGGTGGTCAATCTCCTTGGCCGCAACCGCGGATTTCGCCAGTCGGTGGCGCGGATCCGCGAGGTCTTCGACGATCGCGCCATCGTTTTCCCCGCCTGCGATGCCGGCAACGCCATCGTCTTCGCGGCGGTTGGCGCGCCGGTGGAGGAACCCCTGGGAGATCTGAAGATCGGCGCGCGGCGGCTGCAGCGGGCCACAGGGCTGAATCTCTCGCCGACGCTGGCGCGGCTGGAGAAAGCAGGAACCTGCTCAGGCGGTGAATTGCGACTGTGAGAACGGGCGCGGGCTGTCAGGACACCGCCAGGACGTGCTCCACCAGCCGCACCCAGTAAGCTGCTCCGATGGGCAGCGCATCGTCGTTGAAGTCGTAGTGCGGGCTGTGCAGGGTGCAACCGCCTTCTCCCGGCCCATTGCCGATCCACACGTAGCATCCTGGCAGCGCCTGCAGCATGTAGGAGAAATCTTCAGCGCCCATGGTGGGCGGTAGATCGGTAAGCACGTTGGAGGCGCCGACCACGCATGAGGCGGCATCGCGGCAGATGGCCGCATGGTCCGCCGCGTTGATAGTCGGCGGGTAGCCGCGGTCGTAGCGGAACTCGATGTCGACGCCGAAGGCCGCGCCGATGCCAGCGCAGATGCGGCGCATCGACGTTTCGACGAGATCCTGAATTTCGGGTTTGAACGCCCGCCCGGTGCCGCACAAGGTGGCTGTCTTGGGCACGACGTTGTAGGCGTCGCCAGCGTGGAACTGGGTGACGCTGACGACGGCGCTTTCCAGCGGCGGGACATTGCGGCTGACGACAGTCTGCAGAGCCTGGACCAGGGCCGCGCCGGCAGCGACGCAGTCGGCGGTCTGGTGGGGCATGGCGGCGTGACCACCGCGGCCGTGGATGGTGATCTCGAAACCGTCCGAGCCCGCCATGACGGGGCCCGAGTGCACGGCAAACTGTCCCAGCGGCAGGCCCGGCCAGTTGTGCATGCCGTAGATGGCCTCCATGGGGAAACGGCGGAACAGGCCTTCCTCCACCATCGCCTGCGCTCCGCCTTCGCCCTCTTCCGCAGGCTGGAAAACGAAATACGCCGTGCCATCGAAATGGCGCGTCCGGGCCAGATGCTCGGCGGCGCCCAGCAGCATCGCCGTGTGCCCGTCGTGGCCGCAGGCGTGCATCTTTCCTTCATGGCGCGACCGGTGGTTAAACGTGTTCGCCTCGCAAACTGGCAGCGCATCCATGTCCGCCCGCAGGCCGATGGAGCGACCGCCGTTGCCGGAAGAGAGTTTTCCCACCACACCGGTCTTGGCCAAGCCAAGGAATACTTCGACGCCCAGTTCGCTAAGGCGGTGAGCGACGATGTCTGCGGTTCGCGCTTCTTCGAAGGCGGTTTCCGGATGGGCGTGGATATCGC
>JBAWHH010000100.1:0-2844 GCA_049593715.1 Rhodocyclaceae bacterium | reverse complement strand
TTCCTCACTTGGGGCGCAGATCGACGTCGTCGAAATGCTGGACGGCCTGATGCAGGGCCCGGACCGCGATCTGGTGAAAGTCTGGGAGAAGAAGAACGCGGGCCGCTTCGGGCGGGTTCTGCTCGGCACCCGGGTCAGCGCGGTGGAAGCGCGGCCGGAGGGGCTGGTGGCCAGCTTTGAGGGCGCGAGCGGGCCGGTGGAATCCGCCACCTACGACCTGATCCTGCAATCCGCCGGCCGCACGCCGAACGGCAGCAAGATCGGCGCCGAGAACGCCGGCGTGGCGGTGACCGAGCGCGGTTTCATCCCCGTCGAGAGCCAGATGCGCACCAACGTCCCCCACATCCACGCCATCGGCGACATCGTCGGCCAACCCATGCTGGCCCACAAAGCGGTGCATCAGGCCCACGTGGCGGCGGAAGCGGCGGCCGGCTTGAAGAGCCATTTCGACGCCACGGTGATCCCGTCCGTCGCTTACACCGACCCGGAAGTCGCCTGGGTGGGCCTGACCGAAACCGAAGCCAAGGCCCAGGGCCGCAAGATCGAGGTGGGCAAGTTCCCCTGGGCGGCGTCGGGCCGCGCCATCGCCAACGGCCGCGACGAAGGCTTCACCAAATTGCTCTTCGACGCGGAAACCCACCGCATCGTCGGCGGCGCCATCGTTGGCCCCAGCGCGGGCGACCTCATCGGCGAAATCGCCCTGGCCATTGAAATGGGCGCGGACGCCGTAGACATCGGCAAGACCATCCATCCCCACCCCACGCTGGGCGAATCCATCGGCATGGCCGCCGAAGTGGCCGAAGGCGTCTGCACGGATCTGCCGCCGACGCGGCGCAAATGAGGGGCGGGAGCGCGCTAAGTGGCCGATTCGGCAACCGATCGGGCTTGACAGGCCGCGGGGGGCGAGTAAAGTCGCGCCGCATGTTCGATTCCCCCGCTTTTTACCGATCCCGCCTCACCATTCTCCCCGGCGCAGCGTGCGGCTGGCTCCGCTTCGGCATCACTGCCGTCCCAAAACACGCCCCGCCGACGCTTTCCCGCTAAGCATCCCAGGGCCGTGGCTTTCCAAGCCACGGCCATTGTCCATTTTTCGCGGAGAAAGCGCCATGAACACCCAGATCATCGAGTTCCCAATCCCAACGCATCCGGCGCCCTGCTCCGATCCCGATCCCATCGTCGGCAATCGCGTTGAACTGCAGTTGCTCACCACGCTGCGCTGCAACCTCAAATGCACGTATTGCTCACTCGGCGTGGGCGAAGTTCTGGGTTCCCAGACCGAGATCGAATACGACATCGACCAGCTCGCGGCCTTCGTCGACAAGCACCTGAGCGGCAAGGAGGTTTACGTCACCTTCTACGGCGGCGAGCCGACGCTGAACCAGCCGATGATGCAGGCGGTAATGCAGCGGTTTCCCGAATTCCGCTACCAACTCCAGACCAACGGCACCCTGCTGGACAACCTGCCGGACTGGGTACTCGGCAAGCTGTCCAACATCCTGGTGTCCATCGATGGCGGCGAGCAGATTACGGACGGCTACCGCGGGCGCGGCATCTGGCGACAGGTGATCAAGAACCTCAACCACGTCCATGACCGCGTCGGCGGCACCATCACCGCCCGGGTCACCTGGGGCAACCCGGACACGACGTTCGAAGAACTGGACGAACTGGCCACGGCGGTGGAAGCGTTCGATTACCTGTACTGGCAGTTCGTTGCGGATGCCATGTACGGCGGCGACTCCATCGACAAGCGCAAGGCGGTCCTGGTGCGGCTGATCGACAAATTCTTCTCGCGCACCGACGAGCTGTATCCGCTGATTCCGCTGATGGGCATCGTGCGCAACAAGGTGCTCCCGAGCCGCGGCCAGGAACTCTACGCCGGCCTGACCCAGTGCCGCGTCTCCACGCACCTGGTGAACGTCATGCCCAACGGACAGATCTACCCGTGCCCGGACATGATGTACGCCAAAGAAATGCAGATGGGGGAAATCCAGGGCAACTGGCTGAAGAAGAGCCCGCTGCAGCCCACGCCGGACATGCCCTGCGAAAGCTGCGAAGCCTTCTCCTGGTGCCGGCGCAACTGCATGAAGAATCTCTACATCGGCTACGTGAAGAAGGACGCCGAATACCGCCAGAACGTGGTGGAGCCGATCTGCGAACTCCTGCGTTTCATCGGCCAGGAGATCGACCGGCACGACCCCCACGGCTGGTTCTCCCGCCTCGCCCTGCCGGTGCGCAAGCGCCTCACGGACGCCGAGGTCTACGAGTACGTCGAGATCATGCCGTAGGTTGGGCCCGCGGCGGCAACCCCCAAACCCGTGGAAACCCCGCCGCCCGCCTGCCGCCCCGATTGCGGGGCGTGCTGCATCGCTCCCTCGATCACCAGCCCGATTCCCGGCATGCCCTCAGGCAAGCCGGCCGGCGTCCGCTGTGTGCAACTGACCAGTTGGAACCGGTGCGCCATATTCGGCCAGCCGGAGCGACCGGCCTGCTGCTCCGGCCTGAAACCTTCCGGGGAAATGTGCGGCGCGTCCCGTACGGCGGCGCTGGATTGGCTTATCAGGCTGGAAGGGGCCACCGCTCCGGGACCGAAACGGTAGGAAGTTGTGCGGATCGAACCGGCGCTCGAAAAAAGCCGGCACCAACCGGCCTCGGCACCATCGATCAGCATTACTGATTGAGGCTTTCCAGTTCCTTCGCTCGCCTGGCGGTGGAAGACATCATGCAGTCATTCGCCGATACGCGAGCCAGGGAGCCCCCCTCCGGGTCATAGTAGAAATCGCAGTTGGCGTCGCGGAACTTGATCCACGCCCGCTGCGCCTCCTGCAATTGCTTCTTGCGTTCGGG
>JBAWHH010000099.1:0-4212 GCA_049593715.1 Rhodocyclaceae bacterium | reverse complement strand
ATAACCGCCGGCTTGGGGGAATGAGGAGAAGTGGGGGTGGTTCGAGTGGTCCATGAGTGCTCCATTCAAAGGTCTAGGGGGTTCCGAGGGGCGCTGTCGGTCTGCTGGGGGCGTCGGCGGGCTGCGGATCGGCGCGCGGTTTGGCCCCCTGGCCTCCGTTTCGCCCGAACAATCCCCTCAGCAGCAGGACCGCCGCCGAACCGACGACCGCGCCGCCAATGACATCGACCAGCTTTTTCTTTGCGCCGTGCTGGTGGCGGCTGCCGTTGTCACGCATTTCGACCCTCTTTGCCCTCGGCCCAGGTGCTCAGGCCGTAAAGGGTGGCAACGCCGACGCCGAACATCACCGAAAGCCGCAGTGCGCCGTGGTCGGCTACCGCCCCGGCGACGGCTCCGGCAACCGCGGTCGCCAACCCGCTGGCCACCACCGCGCGCCCGGTGCGTGCGACAGCGGTGCCGAAATCGATTTCGTCCTGATGCAGGCGCCGGACGTTACGCGCTGCAGCGGCCGCTCCTCCGACGATCGCTCCTACAACGGCCATGTTCGCCAGGCTCGCGCCGGCTTGACTTTCGGCGCGGGGTGCGTTCGGCCAAAAATAGGTACCGCCCGTGCCAAGTGGGGAAAAGTAGTGGTCACTCATCGCCCTTCTCCTGCGCTTCCCGCACTTTCTGCTTGACCTTTTCCGCGCCCTGCTTGATGCCGTCCACGCCGTCCTGGACGGCATCGCGCCCTTTCACCGCGCCGCGGAACAGGGCGCGTTGAACGCTGTCGTTGGTGAGCAACAGGACTGCCGCTGCTCCCACCAGGGCACCTTTCCAGAAATCCTTGTCGTCAAAGTCGAGCAGTTTGGTCAGGCTGGACAATCCGTTTCCGCCGTTGGCGATTTCCTGCATCACCTGCGCCATGTTCGGACCGCGCGCCTGCTGCCCCATCGCCGCCGATGCCATGTCGGGGGCGTAGCCCGGCGGGTAGGGGGAGGCAAACTGGGGCGGGTACCCCGGCGCGGGCGGCACGGGTTGACCATAACCGGGCCAGTAGTAGGGGCCGGCGAAAGGGTGGAACTGGGCGCCGTGCATTCCCTGCGCGGCGCCGAATCCGCCGCTGCCCCCGGCCTGCCCCGATCCGCCCATCTGGCCCTGGCCCGGGTTCATGTTTGAGGCATTCTGGCCCTGCTGCATGCCGGCGCTTCCCGCAGTATCCATACCGGGCCCCATTCCCTGGCCGCCTGCCTGGCCGCCGATCCCTTGGTTCTGTTCGCTCATTGTTTACTCCTGGTCAGCTTGATTTTCATTGCGGGGTTGTCCGCCCATCCCGAGCCAGCATTCGACCAATGTGCGCGCTGTCGCGGGGTCACCCGTCAGCAGCGTGTCCCAGTCCCCGGGGCGGATGTGCTCCGGGTCGTACTGGATCGCCAACGACGCGACGGCGGGATTCAGCCGGACGTCGCGGATTCCCGCCAACGAGCCGAGCAGACGGCGTAGCGCCGCGACATCGACTCCGGAGTCCGCATCGAGAAGGGACGCGCCCAGGCGCAACCGAATTCGGCCGGGCACGTGATGCACGACGGCCACATGCCGGCGCAGTGCCGGCAAGCTGGCGACGTCCACGGTTGCGCCGGAGGTCATGCTGCGCCGATGCCGGAAAGGCCATGCCCGCCAAGGGCGCCGCCCGTTGCAACATGGTCTTGCGACCCGCGCGACGGCGCTGAACGGCAAGGAAAGTAAGTTCGTGGGTCCAAGTGATTGATGCTCCCGTCTGCGGCCGACGCTCCGGGCAGGTTGCCCTGGAGGACTGGCCGGAAATCCCATCTCCGTCCGCCCGAAGCAATAACCTCGGAACGGTCATCGGTTCTTGATGATAATAGTTCTTATATTTGTTCGCAACTTGATGTTGCCGGGCGTTGCGAATCTGGTGATCATTGTCTTGCGTGGATTGTGCGGTGCGGGTCGTTGCCCGGGCCCGCGAGGAAGGAACGGAGGGTGCCGCGGAGGGAAGGGGTTTCGCCTCTATGACCCAGGCGTTCCCGCCTAGTGTCGAGACGCCGTCTCTACTCGTGAAGAAAGCTACTGCGGGGGAGGCGTGTTTGGTTGCCTAACCGGTCGCGCCTCGATCAACGGCGCGAGATTTCTTGTCGCTCACTGGCCCGTCGCCGCCGATTCCGGTGGCGGCGACATGCTCACAAGTCCTGATCGGCGCCGGGTTTCGCCGGGGGCGCCAGCCAGTCCGGCAGGGGGCGCGAGCCGGCGTGTTCGATCACGTATTCGCGGATAAGCTTGCGCACCACCTGTGACGCGGTGAGATCCTGCGCCGCGCAGATTTCCTCGAAAAGCTGCTTCTTTCGGGGGTCGATGAGGATCGTCAGTCGGGCGGTGCGGTTTTCCATGGGGCTGAACTCGAAAAGTCAGCGGCGAGGCGGCCAATGTTAATCCGGTTGCAATTGCAGATGTGCGCAACACATCTATAATTCTAACGTAGCCCACCTGGGGAGAGGTGCAATGCCGTGGTCGCTCGCCCCGGATGCATTTGAAGCCCCATTGCTCAGCACCGGATGTGCCCCGCCGGGTGGTCATTTTGGATACCGTGAAATCTCCTTCGCTAGCCCTTGGTCATTTGCCTTCCGCCCGGTGCGCCGGGGAGGCGGTCGCCACGCAGAAGGGATGTCGCCGATCGGCGCCGGTTGGCCGCGGCGGGCGGCGATCGGGAGATAAAGACAAATTGCCTTCCCCCGCCCCAATTGATTTGGAAGCATATGTGCTTCGTGGAATGAAGTTGCCATGCTGAACTGGGCTGCGATGGACTGGATCCTCGCCGTTATCGCGGCTTGGCTTGGCGTTGGGCTGCTGGGCATCGCGGGGCTGCGGCGGTTCGGGTTCGTCGCACGCCTGCTTTTTCCCCTCGGCGGTCTGATCGGCCTTGGTCTGGCCGTCGTCGGTGTTGCGGGACTGACGGCGCCGACCCAGGTGGCAGTGCTTCCCTTGGGATTGCCCCAGTTGCCGTTTCATCTGCGATTGGACAGTCTGTCTGCGTTCTTCCTGGTGATCATTGGCGCCGTTGGGGCGGGGGTTTCGCTTTTTGCGGCGGGTTATTTCCGCAAGGGGGAGGGCACGCCGCCCGGGCTGTTGTGTTTCGAGTACCACGTGTTTCTTGCCAGCATGGCCATGGTGGTGCTTGCCGACGACGCCTATGCGTTCATGGTGGCCTGGGAGACGATGGCCTTGTCTTCCTATTTTCTGGTGACGACCAATCACCGGGTGCCGGAAATCCGCTCCGCCGGCTTCCTCTATCTATTGATTGCGCACGTGGGTGCCATCGCCGTGCTGCTCTGTTTTGGCGTGCTGCAGGCCAATTCTGGCGACTACACCTTCGATAATATGCGTGCCCAGATGCTGTCGCCGTTTTGGGCGTCGGTCGCCTTTTTGCTCGCCCTGGTGGGGTTCGGCGCCAAGGCCGGCATGTTGCCGCTGCACGTCTGGTTGCCGGAAGCCCACCCTGCCGCCCCCTCGCCGGTCTCGGCGCTGATGAGTGCCGTGATGCTGAAGATGGCCATCTACGGCCTGCTGCGGGTGTGTTTCGACCTGCTCTCGCTTCAAATCTGGTGGTGGGGCGCCACGATGCTGGCCCTGGGGCTGGCCACGGCACTGTTCGGCGTTGTCTTCGCCACCGCCCAGACGGAGATGAAGCGCCTGCTCGCCTATTCGTCCATCGAGAATATCGGGCTGCTGTTGTGCGGGATCAGCCTCGGCCTGCTGTTCAAGTCCTACGGCATGACCTCGCTGGCGGGGTTGGCTCTCACTGCCGCGCTCTACCATGTCGCCAGCCACGCCTTCTTCAAAAGCCTGTTGTTCCTGGGAACGGGTTCGGTTTTCCATGCCACCAGCGAGCGCAGCCTGGGCCGCCTCGGCGGGCTGATGCATTACATGCCGTGGGTTGGCTGGCTGATGCTGATCGGGGTTTTCGCCAGTTCCGGCCTGCCGCCATTCTCCGGCTTCGTGTCCGAATGGCTGCTGCTGCAGAGTTTCCTGTTCACGCCGGGCTTGCCCCATTCGTTCCTGAACATGCTGATCCCCGTTGTGGCGGCGGCCATCGCCTTGGTGGGCGCGCTGGCGGGTTACGCCATGGTGAAGTTTTTCGGGGTGATCTTCCTCGGCCAGCCGCGGGAGGAAAAACTGCGCGAGGCCCACGATGCTGGTCTGTGGGAGAAGGCGGGTATG
>JBAWHH010000098.1:0-5475 GCA_049593715.1 Rhodocyclaceae bacterium | reverse complement strand
GGCCTTGAAGCCACCCAGTTCCTGCTGACGGAACTCCGGTCACGGCTAAAGCGTGAGCGCATCGAAACACCGGCCCAGATGCAGCAGGTGCTGACGGACATCCTTGCGGAAGAGCTAGCCCCGCTGGAGCAGCAACTGGATGTCTCGGGCCACAAGCCCTTCATCATCATGATGGCGGGCATCAACGGGTCCGGCAAAACCACGTCGATCGGCAAACTGGCCCATCACTTCCAGCGGGAAGGCAAGTCCGTGCTGCTCGCAGCCGGCGACACCTTCCGCGCCGCAGCCCGGGAGCAGCTCGTGGCCTGGGGCCAGCGCAACAACGTCACTGTGGTGGCACAGGACGGCGGGGATCCGGCCGCGGTCATTTTCGATGCCATTAATGCGGCCAAGGCGCGCAACATCGACATCGTGCTGGCGGATACCGCGGGCCGGCTACCGACCCAGTTACACCTGATGGAAGAGATTGCCAAGGTCCGGCGCGTCATCGCCAAGGCCGACCCCACCGGGCCCCATGAAGTGATGCTGGTGCTGGACGCCAACATTGGTCAAAACGCCTTGGCGCAGGTCAAGGCCTTCGATGCCGCCATCGGCATCACCGGCCTCATCATCACCAAGCTCGACGGCACGGCCAAAGGCGGCGTCATCGCCGCCATTGCCCGCTCCCACGGCACCGGCCACCCGCTGGCTTTGCGCTATATCGGGGTCGGCGAAGGCCTGGAAGACATGCAACCCTTCTCCGCGCGCGAATTCGCCAGCGCCTTGTTCGCTCCACCGGAATCCACCGCCGAATGACCATGTCGGCGGTGGGTGTGCCGCTCGTTTGACCGGCTGCTGAGACCAGCAGGGCGCAGCCATCAAAGCGTCAAATCGAGTTCCGCGTAAAGCCGCTCGACGAGACGCCTCAAATCGGCGATGTCCTCCCGCATCTGAGCGACGTTGGCTTTGAGGGCGGCGATCTCGCCGATAGATGCCTCGCGCTCGCTCGTGACATCGAATCCGGGATCGGCCTCCACGTCCGGCGTGCCGCTGAGGAGATGGGCGTAGCGATGCTCGCGGGAGCCAGGCTGTTTTGGCAGCTTCAGCACCAACGCGCCAGCCGGCCGCGCCGCCATCTCGTCCAGGTAGGCTTCAAGTGCAGAGATATCGGGGAAGCGGTAAAGCCGGTCGCAATTGACGCGCAGTTCGCCCGGGGTCTGGGGGCCGCGTAACATCAGGGAGGCCAGCAAGGCGACCACGGGGGAAGGCAGGCGCAGCACGCGGTCGATGTTGTGGGCGTAGCGCGCCACGCGCCCCGATGCCCCAGTGCTTTCGACCACCAGGGTATGGCGCTTGAGGTCGTCCAGCACCATCTGCACTTCACCTTCCGTAGCGTTCAGCACGGGATGCCGGGCCGACTTCTGATTGCAGCCCGCCAGAAGAGCATTGAGAGTCAACGGATAATAGTCGGGCGTGGTGAGTTGCTTCTCCACCAGAACGCCCAGGACACGGGTTTCGAGCAGGGAAAGGGGGGGTAGCGGGTGTTCCGACATTGCTTGGCGATGGGGTCTCGGTTGTTGGGACTGGCACCATTTTAGGCCCTTCCCGGAACGAAACCAGCGCCGCGCGCACGAATACAAACCAATCCCCTGCCCCTCACCCATGCTCCCGCGCCTCGCCCCCCTGCTCGCTCTCGGCCCTTTCCTCAAACCTTACCGCGGTCAAATCGCGCTGGCCTTTGTCGCCCTGGTGGTTGCCGCCGGCGCCACCCTGACGGTACCGATGGCTTTCCGCAGCCTGATCGATCTCGGTTTCTCCGCCGCCAACGCCGAACACATCGACCGCCATTTCCTCGTTCTGCTGCTGGTGGCAGCGGTTCTGGCCGTCTTTACGGCCGCCCGATTCTTCATCGTCAGTTGGCTGGGCGAAAGGGTCACGGCCGACATCCGCAGCGCGGTGTACCGGAACGTGATCCAGATGCCCCCGGCTTTCTTTGAAACCACGCGCACGGGCGAAGTCCTGTCGCGACTGACGACCGATACCACCCTGGTGGAAACGGTGGTCGGCACCTCGCTGTCGCTGGGCTTACGCAACCTCTTCCTGTTCGTGGGCGGACTAATCATGCTCACTGTCACCAGCCCGCGACTCACCGCCTACATCCTGGGCCTGCTGGTGCTGGTAGTCATGCCCGCCATCGTATTTGGCCGGCGCGTGCGGCGCATGTCGCGTTCCAGCCAGGACAAGGTCGCGGACGCATCGGCCATCGCCGCCGAAACGCTCAACGCCGTCTCCACCGTTCAGGCTTACACCCACGAAACCATCGAAAGCGAGCGCTTCCGCGGCGCGGTGGAAGACGCCTTCGCCGCTGCGCTGCGCCGCATTCGGGCGCGCAGTGCCCTGACCCTGCTGGTGATCCTCCTGATCTTCGGCTCCATCGTCCTGGTCCTGTGGCTGGGCGCCCAGGATGTACTTGGCGGCAGGATCAGCGGCGGCCAATTGAGCGCTTTCGTGCTCTACGCCTTGCTCGTGGCGGGATCCCTGGGAGCCTTGGCCGAAGTGTGGGGCGATCTGCAGCGTGCTTCCGGGGCCACGGAACGCCTGCTGGAACTGCATCAGGCGCGCCCGGAAATCGCCTCTCCCGCCGCGCCACAGCAGTTCGAGGTTTGCACCGGCGCCGTGACTTTCGACAACGTCAGCTTTTCCTACCCTTCGCGCCCGGACGTTCATGCCCTGCGCCATTTCACGCTGCATGTCGCTCCGGGGGAAACCGTGGCCCTGGTGGGCCGCTCCGGCGCTGGCAAGAGCACGGTGTTCCAATTGCTGCTGCGCTACTACGATCCTCAGGAAGGCGCCGTCAAGGTGGACGGGCACGACATCCGCCAACTCGCCCTGGAAGAACTGCGCAGGCGCATCGGCGTGGTGGCCCAGGACGCAGTGGTCTTCTCCACCGACGCGGCGGGCAACATCGGCTATGGCAGGGCGGGTGCAAGCGACGCCGAAATTCGGGAAGCCGCGACGCGCGCCTACGCCGACGAGTTCATCAGCCGCCTGCCTCAGGGGTACGCCACCTTCCTGGGTGAGCGGGGCATGCGCATTTCCGGCGGGCAGAAGCAGCGGATCGCCATCGCCCGTGCGCTGCTGAAAAACCCGCCGATCCTCCTGCTGGACGAGGCGACCAGCGCCCTCGACTCGGAGAGCGAAGCCCGGGTTCAAGCCGCCATCGACAATGCCGCTCGCGATCGTACCGTGCTGGTGATCGCCCATCGGCTGTCCACGGTGCGCAAAGCGGATCGCATCGTCGTCCTCGACCACGGGGCAATCCAGGCGGTCGGCACCCACGATGAGCTGCTTAGATCCAGCCCGCTCTACGCCCGTCTTGCCGCGCGACAGTTCGACTTGCCGAACCGCGACGAAAACGAAGGCGTAGCCGCCGCCGCAACTTCATAAGCCGGCCGAAGCGTCTGCGGGCGTTCCGGTCGGGAAGTCGCCATCAAGGCCCCCCGCCCAAGCTCACGCGCGGGGGGCGCCATCACCTCCACTTCATCGGCCCCGACAGACAGCGTCGCCCGCCGCGTGCCCGTCTCATTCCATGCGTCAGCCACGAAAGTCAAGGACCTCCTGCACGGCAAGCTTTTGTTCATAGAGTCAGAGTATTAGCCGGAGGACTAGATGGTTTGGCTAAGTATGCAAAGCAACCAACGGAGCATTAGAATGTTCTTGTACCCGGCGTACTTCGAACTCACCGATGGTGTGTCCTATGCCCACACTTGAATGCCCGTTCTGCGAGCGCAAAAACCCGGAAGACGCGAAGTTCTGCAATGCATGCGGCTCCCCCATGCATCTCAAGCCCTGCAAGGAATGCGGGGCGGTCGACGATATTGCCGCCAAAGCCTGCTACAAGTGCGGGGCGCTGTTCCCGGCACGCGTGCCCAAGGTGAATGCCGAGCTGGCTCTCGAAGCGGCGCCGGATGCGGCCACCGGGCGGCTCATCGAACTGTTCCAAGGTTCCCGGGAAGCCACAAGGGGCTACCCGCTGCAGCAGCCAGACGCCGCGCTCCGGACCGTATCCGAGCCGAGCCGCATCGCCGCGGTGACACGCATCGGCGGAACACGCCTGCTCAACCAAGTCATGTTCGCCGATGCCGAAGACATCGGCAAAGAAAAGGTGTTTCGGATCAGCCAGGGAGCAGCGTTGCGTTGGTCGGTAGCGATGGCAGCCATCGCCATCGCTTCGGTGCTTTTCGTCCGCCATGGAAGCAGCCCCAGTGAGCCGTCCGTACCCAATCTGGCCCAGGTGCCCCAACCCCCCGCGACCCGGCAAGATGGTCCGGCAGAAATGCCTGGGCCGACGCGAACAGCGGCACCATCCCCGACAGCGGCCGCGGCGGCGCCTCAAACAGCCGCTCTGGCAACATCCACCCCCCCACAACCGGGGCCGACCATGCCACAAGCTGCCCCGTCCGAACCGCGGAACGACGCGACCGACGGTTCTCCCGCGAGAGGACGAGATCGCGAAGCCGGTCCGGCGAGCCCCAACGGCGGGGAAGGGAATACTGCGCAACAGGATCGCAACGTCACAACAGCCGCCGAATCGACGCCTTCAAAGCCAGTAGAGACTACCGAAGTTCCTTCCAGCAAGCGCAGTGGCGCAAAAGAACGCGGCACTCGCCGAGCCACATCCAGAAGCTACCGCGAGCATCGCGGCAATGAGCAACGGCCTCCATCGGTCGCTGAGAGGACCCCAGCTTACCGGGCATCATCTGGCTCTCAAGGCTCTCAACGGGCAGCCACGCCAGCGCGGGAGCCTGCGCGCACATCGTATAACTGCACGGCGGCCGTTGCGGCCCTCGGGCTCTGCAGTGGAAACAGCAAATAGGGGGGAGAAAACCAAATGGTCAGATTGCTATTGCTCTTGATGGCGGCAGGAGTTTCTTTGTTCCAGAGCGCATTCGCACTCGCGGCGGCCGAATACAAAATGGTGACGGCCTCGGAACGCGGCACTTATATTCAGATCGGGCGCGACATCGCAAAGTTTGTGGCGCCGGATGCGAACATATCGCTAGAGGTTTTGCCCTCGGCAGGCTCGGCCGAAAATATTCGGCGCTTGCGCTACGAGCCGGGCGTCAAGTTTGCCCTCGTCCAGTCGGACGTTTACCAAGCCTATCTCGACCAGGCAGCAGGGGGAAATGCGGAAGCCGGCCAATTGCTCAAACCGCTGCGCGCCATCATGCCGCTCTACAACGAAGAGATTTATTTCATTGCCCGTGCCGACTCACCGCTCAACTTCATCCACGAGATCAAGGACCAGAGGATAAACGTCGGCCTCCTGGGCAGTGGAACCGCGCTGTCTTCCACAACGCTCTATCGGCTGATGTTCGGGAGTGCGATGCCGGAGGCCAACACCACCTTCCTCTCCAACGAAGATGCGCTGGTCAAGCTGATCACGGAAAAGACCATCGACGTCGTGGTGGTGGTCGCCGGCCAACCGGCCAAGCT
>JBAWHH010000097.1:0-3803 GCA_049593715.1 Rhodocyclaceae bacterium | reverse complement strand
GCTCCGATGCTCGCAACCCCACCCAGGGTCAGTTCATTGCCTCGCAACTCGCTCAGTAGTTCCCCTAACCCGCCTGCGGCGCCTTTTTCGATCTGGGCGACAAGGACATCGGCGAACGCCATGAAGCTTTCGGCATCCTTGGCGTGCGACCGCCCCCCTTCGTTCGTCATCAACAGGTCAGCTTCCAGCCCTTGCGGCGTGAAGAATTTGAGGGCGACGCCACGTACGTCGGAGCGATGGTCGGAAAACGAGCACGGTTGGCCGTTCGAGAAGCGGCAAGCGACTGGCAGCGAGAATGGGGACGCAAACGGATCGTGCCGCAGCGCATCGGGAACTGCGTCCGACAGGCTCAGCATCCCGCGTGCGCCAAGGAGCAGCTTCTGATGTTGTCCTCGATCGATTCGACCACCTAAAGCACAGCTTGAAGCCGCCGCGACCCTGCGCTGCTGCTCACCGATCTTTGCCACAAGGGCATCTCTGGTCGCCTCCGTGTAAGGCGCGTCTGTCCAGCCCTCACCGCTCGGAACGCCCGCCCGGTCATTGTTGGATTCGCTTGCTCGGTCGGCTGACATAGCTTCCCCTCCTCGGTTGTACCCGGTTGCGGCGCGAGCGGACCAGTCTCCATGGGGGGGGATGCGCCCCCCGACGTGCGGGAACGTGCGGAGCTGCCACCCAGAGTCCGCAAGGAACTGTGAATGCGCTGACATGCCCAAGCACACCCACGCAACGGGCGAACACACAGTCGACGCCATAAGACGGCGCCTGATCGCAAATCGCTCCCGGAACAGTTTCCCTAATGGATCGCCGCCTTGCAGAAGTGCCCGTGCTGCGCGCCCTCCATCAGCCCGTGAAACTGCCGGCCGGTCATGCGCAACAGATGTTCGTGGTCACCGCTTTCAAGATAGACCACGTCGTTGGCTTCGACCTCATCATCGACGAGTGTTTCGATTCCCCAGGCCATACCCAACGGCGGCATGGCCCCTCGATCGCAGCCCTCGAACAGCGCTTCGATGCGATCCTCGTCGGATAGATGCGACTCAGGGCGACCCAAGTCGCGACAGAGACGACCGATCATGACTTTCCTGTCCGCCGGCACGACGGCCATCACTCAGCCCGCGTCGTCTTCGAGGAGGACTGGCGTCCGATCTTTCCTACAGAGGAAAACCGCGGAACGATCATCCAACCCTAAGATCGTATCCATTGCGAAATCAATCGGGAGAACCGGCTCAAAGAATGGTGAAAACCACTCACGCATCCGAGTTGACCTGAATTTCGGCGCCGTCCGGCGAGCAGCAGCGTTCCACGGAGCTTTCCTGCTGTTTTGGGAAAGACGTAGTGATCGCCTGCTCGCACCATTGGATCAGTTCGTCCAAATTTTGAACTTCCCGTCCTGGGGACTTCAGCTAGCCCATCAGTTCCGCCGTGACCCCAACCCCCAGTTCTTCGTCAGCCGCGCACGCAGCCGCAGAAGTCCAGGGCGCGCGATCTGGCGGTGGCCTTGCGCAAGCAGAACCACTCGGTCTACGAGATTGCCCAGACATTGAAGGATCAGGCGATCGCCTTGGGTCCGACGGCGGTGCGCGAGCTGCTGCGCGCCGAAGGCTTTGCCCCCTTGCCGCGGCGTCTGGACGAGGAGCGCCCGGTGCAGCTCGGACCGACGCCGGAGCCGGTGGCCGATGTGCGGGCGTTTTCGCTGGTCCCCGCCACCCAGCTTGTGACGCGCTGCGGTGGGTTGTTCCTGTTCCTGCCCGAACTGGTGCGTCTGCACGTCGATGCCATGGGCAGCGAGGCCCGACTGCCGGGCTCGGCCATGATTCCCGCGGGGCATGCGCTGCGCGCCGCGCTGGCGCTGAAGCTCTGGTTGATTGAGCGCAAGAGCCGCGTCATGGCGCTGTTGGTGATCGCCAGCGGACTGTACCGGCTGCTGGCCCGGCGCATGCGCGGCTACGCCGATGCCCAAGCCCGCCACATCTTCCGCGATCTCATCGATACGCCGGCCGATGTCAGCGTCTCCGAGGGTGCAGTTCATGTGCGCTTCCACCGTCGCGCCCGCCTGCCGATAATCATCGCTTCAGGAATCCTGGACTCACCCCTACACGTGCCTTGGTGGCACGATTTCACCCTGCGCATGAGCGCGTAGCTGCCACCCAGACCCCTCCCTGTTAGCCGAATTCCGGAGCATGGAAATCCAGGCTAGCCTGGAAAAGAGGCCTGAATTCCATCTCGATCCATTGAATAAGCTGGCTTGATCGTACGTCGCAAAGCTTTGCTTCTATGGCACCGGAGTCTAGCCTGGCGATGTTGAGAAGCTTGTCGAGCAGACCTCCCAAGCTCTGAACAGAGCTTTTCATCTGATCGGTCAGTTTCTTCTGTTGTTGGCTTGTCGAAACGCGAGAAAGGGTATCCACAAAGAGACTGATCGCCATTAGCGGCTGGCGAAGATCATGGCTCGCTGCAGCAAGGAATCTGGATTTGGCACGATTGGCCGCTTCGGCTTGGGTTCGCGCCTGAATTAAGTCGGCCTCCGTCTGTTTTCGCTCCGTGATGTCACGAACGACCCCCCACATTCCCTCGGGTTGGCCCGTGTCGTCGCGCAGCAGCACAACTTTCAGTTCGACCGGAAAAACCGTTCCGTCCTTGCGGATGTACTCCTTCCTGTAGATATCGGACACCCCAAGCAACAAAACCTGCTCGGCGATCGTTTGCGCCTCTGCGGCATGCCACCTCTCGGGCGTGAGTTCGGGGTAGGTTTTCTCCTTTAATTCCGCAAGGGAATAGCCAAGCATGGAGCAATACGCCGGATTGCAGTCGACGATCCTGCCCGACATGTCGACAACAGCGAACGCGTCGCGCATGCTTTCGAAAAGACGACGCCGTGTTATTTCCTCGGCGGCAAGGGCTTGCTGCGCCAACCTTTGATCGGTCAAATCACGAAATTCGCCAAGGACGTATCGCGTGTCGTTAAGCGCGAAGGGGCTGCCGTTGATATCGGCGAAAAATGTACTCCCGTCGCGCCGCAGTACCGGAATATTCTCGGCCAAGAAGATTTCACCGCAAGCCATTCGACGAAACGCCTCCATTACTTCAGCTAAAGACTCTGCAGGATGAATTCTCGCCACATGCAAATCCGGTAGTTCTTCTGCTTCGTAGCCAGTCATTCGCAGAAATGCAGGGTTCGCCTTGACAAAAGACTGTTGCTCTACATTGGCCAATACCATTCCGTTCCACGCATGGTTGAAAATGCATTGAAAAAGATAGTCTGGCTCGGCCAATGAAGAATCGCTGTTCTGCAGGGTTTTCAGATCCGATGCGAAGTGCTCGCTGGCTTCACCCTTGACCTGATCGCATCGATCGCTTGACATGGCGGGGACGCTCGGAAGGAAAGGTACGTTGGAGAGGATTATGTACCAAGGCGTACTGCAGGAGCATATACGAACAATCCGCACGCTTGCGGAAGGACGTTGATCGCGAACTGCCGCCATGTCCCCGCGCCATGGATTTCTCCAATTCGCCCCACGGAGTCATGACCCGCACGGCCGTCAAACGCGGCAAGGCATTGTTCACCCGAAAGAAAACGAATTGCCACCCAGTGAACCGGCTGCTGGAGACCGAGGGGCAATCGCGCGGCAAGAAGCACCACCAGGACGGCAGAACCACCCAGGCATAAGGTGCGCCGTCAACGGCATTCAGTATGTCTGTCGACTGGGGGATGTCAGCGACGGTACGCTCCGATGCCATCCGCGAGCCAGACCGCAGGGATCGACTTCGTGTGATTCCGCCAAGACCGATGCCCTACCTCAGCG
>JBAWHH010000096.1:0-3171 GCA_049593715.1 Rhodocyclaceae bacterium | reverse complement strand
GGCCCAGGGCGGCGGCGGCCCCGACCTGAGGCGCCGTTGTCGTAGCAGGCGGTCACGCCGAGAGCCGTTCGCCATCCTCTGCCTGCAGATCCACTCCTACGGATTCGAAGAAGCCCGGTCGTTAAAGGCGTCCGGACCTTTCTGAAAGAATTTGACCCCAATTCGCCCGCTCGGCCGTTTGAGGGGCATGTAGCACGTCTTGGACGCACCTCCCGGAGAAGAAGATGAACAAACGCATTGCCCTATTGCTCGCCGTCTTGTTGACGGCCTGTGCCACCGAGCGCCAGGAAACCACGGCTCCTGCCGGCGGAACGGCCAAGCCCCAGGAAAGCCGGGCGGCTGATCAGACGGCGGCCCGGCGCGAGGCCAGGCCCCTCGCGCCGATGGCCGAATCCGTGCAGCCGAAGCTTGCGGCGCCGGCCAGCATGGGCGCCCTGATGCCCATGCCGTCGATCGCCCCGCCGATGCAGGACCGTGAGCGCTACCAGGCGACGGCCGACAATCCGGTCCACCAAGCCGCCGCGAACCCCGTATCCACCTTCAGCATCGACGTGGACACCGGCAGCTACAGCAACGTGCGCCGCATGCTCAACGAAGGCCGCCTGCCGCCGGCCGATGCGGTGCGGGTCGAGGAGATGGTCAACTATTTCCCCTACGACTACGCCCGGCCGACCGGGCGGGATCCATTTGCGGTGCACACGGAACTCGCCCCGGCGCCATGGAACACCGGCAACGTGCTGCTGCGCGTCGGCATCAAGGGCCAGGATCTGGCCAAGGCGAGCCTGCCGCCGGCAAATCTCGTCTTCCTGGTGGACGTTTCGGGCTCGATGTCGGACAAGGACAAACTGCCGCTACTGAAGTCGTCGCTGAAGCTTCTGATCAATGAGTTGCGCCCGACTGACAAAGTCACCCTCGTCACCTATTCCGGCCGGACCGCCGTTTTGCTGCCGCCGACGGCGGCAAGCGAGAAGGCGACGCTGCTGACCGCCATCGACGGTCTCCAGGCCGGTGGCAGCACCGCTGGCGCTTCGGGCATCCAGCTCGCCTACCAGATGGCGCAGCAGAGCTTCATCAAAAACGGCATCAACCGCATCCTGCTGGCCACCGACGGGGATTTCAACGTCGGCGTCACCAACTTCAGCCAGCTCAAGCAGATGGTCGAGGAAAAGCGCAAATCCGGCGTGTCCCTTTCTACCCTGGGATTCGGCACCGGAAACTACAACGAGCATCTGATGGAGCAACTGGCCGATGCCGGCGATGGCGCGTATTCCTACGTCGACAGCCTGATGGAAGGCCACAAGGTGCTGGTCAACGAAATGACGTCAACGCTGGCTACCATCGCCCAGGACGTGAAGATCCAGGTCGAATTCAACCCGGCCTCGGTAAAGGAATACCGCCTGATCGGCTACGAAAACCGCCTGCTCAAGCAAGAAGACTTCAACAACGACAAGGTGGATGCGGGCGACATCGGTTCCGGCCACACGGTCACGGCGTTGTATGAAGTCACGCTCGCCGACGGCAAGGGCCTGGTGGATCCCCTGCGCTACCAACCGGCCATAGGCGCGCGCGCTGCCGCCAAGGAACTCGCCTTCATCAAGCTGCGCTACAAACATCCGGGCGAAAAAACCAGCCAGTTGATCAGCTTCCCGGTCGAGCGGGCGGCGATCCGCCCGATGGCGCAAACCGGCAGCGAATTCCGCTTCGCCGCTGCGGTGGCGGGCTTTGGCCAACTGCTGCGTGGAGGAAAGTACACCGGCAAGTGGAGTTTCGACGAGGCCCGGCAACTTGCTGCACCCAGCATCGGCGCGGACAAATTCGGTTACCGCGGAGAATTCCTGCGGCTGATCGATCTGGCCAAGGCACAGTCAACACCCGCTACGGCCAAGTAGGGTCGCGCTGATGGAGGACCCGACGGGCTCAAGGGGACAAGGGGGCCGGCCGGTCCGCCTTCCCCTGCCCGGTCGTCAGATTATTTCGGGGCGGGTTTGCTTACCTGCCCCGAGTCGGTCTTCGCGCCATCCTTGACGGTACTGCCCGGGCAGGCGAAAGCGGCCGTCGAGACAAGGGCGAGAAGGACTGCAACAACAGTTGTGATTCGCTTCATGATGTCTCCTTGGGTGGGCATGTCGAGGTTCAACTTTAGGCAAGGTCGGACTGTTCCACAAGGCGGGGCGCCCCGATAGCGCAGGAAAGCCCGATAATCCGGACAATGCACGCGGCCGGCCAAAACGCTCCGAGCGCGCGGGGTGCCGGCGCCCCCAATCCCTTATTTGTCCAAGTCCCCCTCATGAACGTTCGCAAGTTTCTTTCCGCTGTGGCCGCCCTGGGTACCATGCTGCCGGCGATCGCTGCGTCGGCCGCTCTCACCGGGCCCGCTCCGGTGGAACGGTACATTCTTTCGAAACTGCAGTCGGACCTGGTGGGCGAGACGCGCTCGGTGACGGTGGATGATGCCGAGCAAACCCTGCTCGACATCGCCCGCGAACAGGGGATCGGGCAGGAGGAAATCCTCAACGCCAATCCCGGAGTCGATCGCTGGCTGCCGCGAATCGGCAGCGAGATCATCATCCCCGGCAAAAGGCTGCTGCCGGAAGGGGTGCGAAGCGGCATCGTCATCAACCTGCCCGAATACCGGCTCTATTACTTCCCGCAGCCGGCGAAAACGAAGGCGAGCCCCCGCGCAACTAAGAGATCCAGTCCTCCCGAAGCTAAGAAGACTGGTCCGAGCGAAGTTCTAACTTTCCCGATTTCCGTCGGCCGCATGGACTGGCAGACTCCGCTTGGCGTGACCCGCGTCGCATCGAAACAGAAGGATCCGTCCTGGACCCCGCCTGCCTCGATTCGCGCCGAACACGCCGCCGACGGAGAAGAACTACCTCAGGTGGTGCCGCCGGGCCCGGAGAATCCTCTTGGCGCCTACGCCCTGAGGCTGGGTATTGCAGGCTACCTGATACACGGCACCGACAAGCAGTTCGGCGTCGGCATGCGCGTGACCCATGGCTGCATGCGGCTGTTGCCTGAACACATTGAGGCGTTGTTTCGACTGGTGCCTGTCGGCACACCGGTGCGCCTGATGAATCAGCCGATCAAACTCGGTTGGGGGCCAGACGGACTCTACCTCGAAGCGCATCCGCCGCTGGAGGAGGACGAGAACGCACCGGAGATCCTGAT
>JBAWHH010000095.1:0-1973 GCA_049593715.1 Rhodocyclaceae bacterium | reverse complement strand
GGTGGACATCATCTTGCGGTCGGACGTGAAGGGGATTTCCCCGATGCGTTCGAAGCGCCGCTCGCGCGGTCCCACAGGGCCCAGCTTGCGCTCGGCCACCAGGAAGGCGGCTTCCGTCGGATTGCCCTGGATCTCCCATTCGCCGCTTGCCGCCTGACGCAAATCGGCGTTGCCGGCGAGGCTGCCGCCACGCAGCACCGCAGTCTGCTCGTCCAGCAGCGGCCCGTTTCCCAGTTCTACGCCCCGATGCTCGATCCGCCCTTCAGGCGCGTAGCCGACGCCCGTGAGGTGGGTGCTGCCCGAGCAGGTCATTACCCGCTGGATGGTCATTTCCGAGCGGGTCAGGGTGCCCGTCTTGTCCGAGGCGATGACGGAGGCGCAGCCCAGCGTTTCCACCGATGAAAGGGTCTTGACGATGGCGTTGTGTTTCGCCATCCGCTGCACCCCCATGGCCAGCACGACGGACAGGATGGCCGGCAGGCCTTCGGGTACGGCCGCCACCGCCAGCGCCACGCCGAGCAGCAGGACGTTGACGACGTCGGCGACGCTGCGGATATCGGAAATTAACAGGATGGTCCCCACCACCACGATGGAAATGATGACGACCGCGATACCCAGCACGCGTCCGATGTGTCCGACTTCCTTTTGCAGCGGTGTGGCCGACTGCTCGGTGGCGTCGAGCATTTCGGCGATCGAACCCATCTCGGTATCCATCCCCGTCGCCGTGACCACGGCGCGGCCGCTGCCCTGCGCAACGGCCGTGCCCTTGAAGACCATGTCGAGCCGGTCGCCAAGGGCGGCCGGCTCGTGCAACGTGGCCGTGTCTTTGAGAACCGCTTCGCTCTCTCCGGTCAGGGACGCTTCCTGCACGCGAAGTGACACAGCCTGAACTAGGCGAGCGTCCGCCCCAACGGCGTCCCCCGCGCTCAGTACGAGCAAGTCCCCGACCACCAACTCCGCACTGGGCACGCGCTGCAACTTCCCGTCACGGACCACGCCCGACGTTACTGCGCTCATCCGCGCCAGCGCGCTGACGGCGTTCGCTGCCTTGGCCTGCTGCACGTAGCCTAAGACGCCGTTCAGCACGACGATGGTCACGATGACCAAAGCGTTGACCGGCCAGCCGGCCAAACCTTCGATCCACCAGGCGGCGAGCGCGATGGCAATCGCAACCAGCAACAGGTAGATGAGGGGATCCTGAAACTGGGACAGCAATCGACGCCAAGAGGAGGCTTGCGGGGCCACACGCAGCGCGTTGGGGCCGTCTTGCGCGAGCCGGCGCGCCGCCTCGTGGGTGGCGAGTCCCTTTTCAATATTCGCTTTGCACGCGCTAGCTACTTCGTCGGCGTTCGCGATGGATGGATCTTCGAGCCTGCCTGCCTTCGCCATGTCTCGGTCTCAGATTCTGTTTGGGGGAATTGGCATAGCCGCGGCCCAGCCGTTCACGGGGCGAGATCGGCGCGCCGGCTCGCCGCTGGATTGGCTTTGGAAAAGGGAGTCAATGTGGCCGCCGTTCGATACGCAGCCACTCCGGCGGCGAATCCGCGATCGACGGAAAGAACAACCCCCCTTTGCTTTAAGCGGGAACTCGCATCGCCAAGAAAAACACAGAGCATTTCTTGCGCATTCTTTCCGGGTAGGCTACGGCGCTCTCGTTCAAGCGTCTGTTCGCGGCCGCACAGTCACTCCAGACCAGCGCACCGCACCGCCGAAATCGTCACCTCGATAAGGCGGCGGTTTGCCGTTGGGCGACGCCCAATCCCGAAGCGCATGGATAGGGCCGTTGCGGGCGCCTTTGGGCCCGCCTGTCTCTCCGCTCCTGCGGGGGATCGGTCGATTGGGGTGGTGGCATATCGTCGCCCCCGACCCGCCAGCTTCGTACGCTACCGCGCAGACAACCGGCGGGTTTGCGTGCAGCCTGCGCAAAAATCATCCGAGATAGCCGTTTGCTGCGGGCCGGCACGGGAGACGCG
>JBAWHH010000094.1:0-1878 GCA_049593715.1 Rhodocyclaceae bacterium | reverse complement strand
GCCATCCTCGCCGCCCGCGCCGGCGGCGGCCAGGCGGCTTCCGGCGTCATGGCCACGGCGGTGGCGGCGCAAGCCCAGAGCCAGATCAACTTCACCCGCGAGCACGAGCAGGAAGCCGACCGCATCGGCTTCAAACTGCTGGTGGACGCCGGCTTCGATCCCCAGGCCATGGCGACCTTCTTCGGTCGCCTGCAGCAGGCGAACCGCGCCATGGACAGCACTACCCCCGGTTACCTGCGCAGCCACCCGCTGACCCACCGGCGCATCGCCGAAGCCCAGGACAGGGCCTTGAACGCCCCATACCGGCAGGTGGCCGACAGCGCGGAATTCCCTCTGGTGCAAGCCCTGTTGAAAAGCTACTCCGGCACACCGGAAGAAGCGGTAGCGCGGCTGCGTGACAATCTGCAGCGCAGCATGCCGGAGAAGCGCAACGCCGCCCGCTACGGCTACGCGGCCGCCCTGCTGCGCGCCAAGGCCTACCCCCAGGCGCTCACGCAGATCGAAGGACTGGACCGTGGCGGTTTCACCCACCCCATGGTCGAGGCCATGGCGGGGCAGATCCTGCAGCAATCGGGACAATACGCGGCGGCGCTGCAGCGCTACGAGCGAGCGCTCAAACGCTACCCCGCCTACCTGCAACTGGTGTACGACTATCCGCGCACGCTGCTTCTGGCCAAGCGCCACGCCGCCGCCGCGGCCTTTGCGGAGCAGGAACTCGCGCTGCACCGGGGCAACGCGGACCTGCACCAGATCGCGGCGGAAGCGTACGCCGGCCTGGGCCAGCGCATGAAGTCCCACCTCCACCAGGGCGAGTACTACGCGGCGATCGGCAATCTGCAGCGTGCCACGGAGCAGTTCGAGATCGCGCTGCGTAGCGGGGACGGCAAGTTCCAGGATCTGTCGGTGGCTGACATGCGGCTGCGGGAGTTGCGCGCCCGTACCCGTCCGGCTGACGGCAAGGATAAGCGCGGGCCGAGTCCGTCTTCGGCCGATCACCGCGCACTGCGCGGCGTGATTACGGAGGCAGCGCACGCCCCTTGAGCGCCAACGCGGTGCCCATCCCCGCCCCGATTCCAACTTCGGCACCGCCAGCACGGTGACCGCTTTTACCCCGAGGAGCTTGATGTGAGAGTGAATTCTGCAGTCCTTCGACGATTCCTGGTGGCAAGCGCAGTGGCCTTGGCCCTGCCGTTGCCTGCCTTCGCCCAATCGCGGCCCGACCGGGGGCCGGCGCCCCGCTGCGACGGCGCACCGGGCCCCGGACATTTCCGGGAAGGCCCGGGCGAGCGGCCCATGCACGGCGAAGGCCCGATGCCCGGCTTTCTCCACGGACTAGATCTCAACGAAGGACAACGGGACAAGGTTTTCGCCATCGGACACGATCAGGCGCCGCAATTGCGCGAGAAATTCAAGGCGGTCCAAAAGGCGAAGGAGGATCTGCGCGCCCTCGTCACATCGCCCCAATACGACGAGGCCAAAGCCAAATCGCTGGCGGACACGGAAGCACGGGCGATGGCGGAAATCGCGTTGCTGAGAGCCCGCAGCGAGCATGCGATCTACGCACTGCTCACGCCCGAACAGCGCAAGAAAGCGGAAGAGTTGAAGGCCAAGCGCGGAACGCAGCCGCCTGTTGAAGGGCCGGACCGCCCCGGACCGCGCCGCTAAAAGCCACCCCCAAGACAGGTTCCGCGCCGATTCGCCATCGCGGAAGGTGGGCCGACGGGCCTGCCCAAATTGAATCAACCGGCCAATTCGGCAAAGTTTGCCGTCGTCCACCAGGGCGGCTGTACGAAATCGCAGGCGGGCAGCTCCCCCAATCTCGCCAACACTCCCATTCATTCAGTGGGTTAAGCGATCACGCCTGAAACGGCATGCCCT
>JBAWHH010000093.1:0-2325 GCA_049593715.1 Rhodocyclaceae bacterium | reverse complement strand
CGCCCAGGGCGTCAGCAGCACCCCCAGCCACTGGCCCTCCCACAAAGCGAAATTCACCGCCTCAACGCGCAGCGCCGGATTGAGAAACGGCAAGCCGGCCATGCGCGAGCGCTCTATCTCCTGAAAGCGCAACTGCAGCGTTGCAGCAGGATTGTCGCGGTGGCAGATCATAAAAAAGGAGGGTTCAACCTAGAAACCTCAGTTGGACGCGCCCGAGGGTGCGGCTTGCAGGCTGGCTGGCAAGGCGCCAACGGTTGCCAATGAAGGACGCAGGATCGGCCCCTGCTACGACGAGCAACGCCGCCAGACGGCCTGCAAGTCGTGCACTCGGGCGCGTAGCGCGCTCACCTCGGAGGTGAGTTCCGCAGGAGAGAAGAAGTTGAGTTGCCACAGGCATTTGCGCGGCTTTTCAAGCGGTCAACTGGGGTTTCTAGGTTCAATCAGCGATCCGGCAGCCGCCGCTTTGCGCGGTGCCCGCTTCAACAATGTCCACGCACTGCGCCAAGCCATCGAAGACTTCGTTGCCGTCTACAACCCAACCGCAAGCCCTTTCCGATGGCGAAAGCGCGAAGTCCGCGGATCGCAACGTCGAAATGCTATCGTCACTTTACGCCAGTAAGCACTAGTTCATGCCCGTTGAGGGCGAGCGGCGCGACGCCGGAGCAATCCACTTTAGCAAGGTCGCGAATAGAGCAGCCGGGTGCACCGGTTTGGTAATGAAATCGTTCATCCCGGCCGCCAGGCAGTTCTCCTTGTCCTCCAAGAAGACGTTGGCGGTCATGGCCAATATCGGTACTTTGTCCCGTTGCGGCAGGCACCGGATTCGCCGCGTCGCTTCCAAGCCATCCATCCGGGGCATCTGCATATCCATCAGGATGAGATCGTACGGCTGCGCGTTTGCCCGTTCGACGGCTTGAAGCCCATCTTCCGCGATTTCGACGGCCAACCCAACATTCCTCAGGAGTTCCCGCGTGACCTCGCGATTGATCGGTTCATCTTCGACCAGCAGGATTCGGCAGGCCGAATAGTCCCGGGACAAAATCTCCTCTGCCGGATCCCTGTGCGACACGGATGGAGAAGGCATCTTTGCATGGGTCTTCTTCAACTGCACCGCGAACCAGAACGTGCTGCCCTCACGGGGACGGCTGGTGACCCCGACATCACCGCCCATCAACTGCGCAAGCTGCTTCGTGATGGCCAGCCCTAAACCCGTGCCGCCGTAGGCGCGAGTCGTCGAATTGTCGGCCTGCTCGAACGCCGTAAATAGTCTCGGGAGAACTGCGGGCTCGATGCCGACACCCGTATCCTGCACTTCGAATCGCAAAAGGACGCGATCACCGAGGTCTTCTTGCGGAATTGCACGCAGCACGATGGATCCCGCAGGCGTGAACTTGACGGCGTTGGTGGCGTAATTGAGCAGCGCCTGCTGAAGCCGCGTAGGGTCCCCCAAGAGTACGGGAGGAACCGGCCCGAGTTCGGTCAGCAACTCAATACGCTTGGCCCTGGCGCGTTCCGCGACCATGGACACCACGTTGGTCACCAGATCAGCCACGCTGACTTTGGTCTCCTCCAAGGCAAATTTGCCGGCCTCGATTTTGGAAAGGTCCAGGATTGCGTTGATGGTTTCCAGAAGGTGCTGACCCGCTGCATCGATCTTGGCTAACCGTGCTGCCTGTTCGGGCGTTACTCCGGAGCGCAAAATCAAGTTCGCCATTCCCGCAATGGCGTTCAAGGGGGTGCGGATTTCGTGGGACATGTTGGCGAGGAAGGCGCTTTTCGCGACATTGGCCGTTTCGGCCGCTTCCTTGGCGGCACTCAGTTGCGCCGTACGTTCGGCAACCAGCTCTTCCAGGTGCTGACGATAGGCGTCGAGTTCCGCTTCCGCGAGCTTGCGTTCGGTGATGTCCACCATCGACCCAACCATGCGCAGCGCGCCGCCCCCATCGTCGCGCTGGATATAGCCACGGTCCAGTACCTGGGCGTAACGGCCGTCGGCACGCCGAAAGCGGTACTCATCGCGCCAGGACGTCACGGCGGGATCCTCGAGGCACCTGTGGAAGCCATCGCTCACGCGCACCAGGTCATCCGGATGCACGCGATCGAGCCACCAGCCCGCGCTCTGCGGCGCCCGCACGATGTCCGACCAACCAAACACCCGTTCCCCCTCCACGTTCCACGTTTGCGCGTCGTGGCGGATGTCCCAATCCCAGATCACGTCATTGGTGGCCTTCAATGCGAGTTCGTAGCGGGCCTGGCTTTCGCGCAGCGCTTCCTCGCTGCGCTTGCGTTTGGTGATGTCGCGCGTAATCGACAGTATCGCAGGCT
>JBAWHH010000092.1:0-2237 GCA_049593715.1 Rhodocyclaceae bacterium | reverse complement strand
CACGGCTCAGGTGCAGGCCGACCGGGTCGCGGCCGCCTGCGAACTGGCGAGGCGGCTCCACTGCGTCGCCTTGCTGAAAGGCTGCGGCAGCGTCGTGGCGAACGCAGAGGGGCAGTGGTTCATCAATGGGACGGGAAACCCGGGTATGGCCAGCGCGGGCATGGGCGACGTACTTACGGGGCTGGTTGCCTCACTGCTGGCCCAGGGCTGGCCCGCCCGATCGGCGCTGCTGGCGGCCGTCCATCTGCATGGTGCGGCCGGGGATGTGCTGGCCGCCCGGGGTGACGGCCCGGTCGGAATGGCGGCGGCGGAACTGATCGACCCGGCGCGGCGGCTGCTCAACGAGTGGATCGCCGAAGCCGGAAAGCCCCAGGCTATCTGACCAGTTCTTCCAGCACAGCGCACCACGCGGCGGCCAGATTGCGCGGCTCGTAGCCTCCGCCACCGAAGGCCATCAGCCTGCCGTCGCAGACTTCGTCGGCCAGATCGCACAGCGTGCGGGCTGCTAGGGCGTGGGATTCTGGCGTGAGGCGCAGATGGGCCAGGGGGTCGCCGCGCAGGCTGTCCGCTCCGCACTGCAAGATGATGAATTCGGGCGGGTGGCGCCGCAGATGCTCGAAGGCCTGTTCCCAAGCTTCGCAGAAATCCCGATCGGTGGCGCCGGGCGGTAGCGGCAGGTTGATTTTGGTGCCGTGGGCGGGTCCGCTGCCGGTTTCCGCCGCATCGCCGGTGCCGGGGTAGATGTAGCGGCCGTCTTCGTGGATGTCGGCGAAGATGAGGTGGGGGTCGTCCTCGAAGGTATAGAACACGCCGTCGCCATGGTGAACGTCGATGTCCACGTAGGCGATGCGGTGGATGCCATGTTTCTCCCGTAGCGTGCGGATGAGCACGCCCAGGTCGTTGAATACGCAGAAGCCGGCGGCGCCTTCGGGACGCGCATGATGCAGGCCGCCGACGGCCTGGAAGGTGCGGCGGTTTTCCCCCGCGAGGATGCGTTCCGCGCCCTCCAGCGCACTGCCGGCGACGGTGCTGGCAGCTTCGAATACGCCGGGAAACGCCGGCGTGTCGCCGTAGTCGAGGAAACCTCTTCCCAGCCGCGACTGGTGGCGAACGAGTTCGATGTGTTTCTCGGTATGGAAACGGGCCAGTTCCGCGATGTCCGCTTGCCGCGGCAGGGCGATCTCCACCTGCTTGTCGAGCCCCTGATTGCGTGCTGCGCTCCAGAATCCGTGCTGGCGATCGATGCTGAACGGGTGGCCCTCGGGGAAGCGGTACCTTCCGAGGGCTTCCCCGACGAAAACTGCGACTCGCTGCGACATTGCTCCCCCTCCAGGCGGCCATGGGCTGCTATGGCTGCCGCCTTGTCCTGAAATTATCGGTCACAATCTCGTCCGCTGCCTAACTGGCGGCGCGACACTTCATGTCCGATCCCCACCACCATCCGCTGCGCGGCATCGCCCTGTTCCTGGCGGCGATGCTGCTGTTCGCCACCCTGGATGCCACAGCCAAGCATCTGAGCGCGACCTTCCCGGTGCCGATGCTGGTGTGGGCACGCTATACGTTCCACTTCTTGCTGATGGTGCTGCTGCTGGCGCCGTCCATGCGGGGGCGGCTGGTGGCGACGAAAAGACCGGGAACCCAGATTCTGCGCGCCCTGATGCTGGTGGCGACCACGGGCTTCGGCATCGCCGCCCTGAGGCTGATGCCGCTGGCGGAAACCACGGCCCTGGTCTTCGTCACGCCTTTGCTGGTCACAGTGCTGGCGGTGGGTTTTCTGGGCGAACGGGTGGGGCGGGGCAAGCTGATCGCCGTGGCGGCCGGCTTTTTTGGCGTACTGCTGATTGCCCGGCCCGGCGGGGCGCTGTCAGGAATCGGCGTGGGCTTCGCGTTCCTGGCGGCGGTGAGCTATAGCTTCTACCAGATCCTGACGCGCAAGATCGCCCCTTTCGAAAATGCCGTGACGATGGTTTTCTACACGGCGCTGGTCGGTACGGTGGTCATGACCCTTAGCCTGCCATGGTTCTGGAGCGGGCCGATGCCGGACTGGCGCGAGGCGCTGCTGATCGGTTCTTTGGGCATCTATGGCGGCACCGGGCATTTTCTGCTCACCCGGGCGTTCCGCCTCGCCCCGGCTTCGACCCTCAGCCCTTTCCTCTACGTGCAGCTAATTTGGGCGACGCTGCTGGGCTATGCAGTTTTTGGCCAGATGCCGGACGGTCTGGCCGCACTCGACATGG
>JBAWHH010000091.1:0-1699 GCA_049593715.1 Rhodocyclaceae bacterium | reverse complement strand
CGCCCAGGGCGTCAGCAGCACCCCCAGCCACTGGCCCTCCCACAAAGCGAAATTCACCGCCTCAACGCGCAGCGCCGGATTGAGAAACGGCAAGCCGGCCATGCGCGAGCGCTCTATCTCCTGAAAGTGGAGTTGCAGCGCCGCAGCGGGATTGTCGCGGTGGCAGATCATAAGAAAGGAGAGTTCAATCGGTTAGCGCCATGAAGCGCGATTGCTCGGCAGCGCAGTTGGGGCAGGTCCAATGGGGCGGCAACTGCGCGAACGGCGTGCCGGGCGGAATCTGCCACACCGCATCGCCCGCTGCCGGGTCGTATACCTGCCAGCACACGCCGCACTCCATGCGCGGGCCCCGGTTGGGCTCATCCATTGCGCAGCCAGTCGACAAGCTCTTGCAGGCGCTGGGCGCTCTCGGCGATGTCCTCATCCGCCGCCAGCGCCACCGCGGGCATGGCCGTGATCTCGATAGTGTCGAGAATCCGCGTTTCCATGGAGTTGAAATACTGGATGCGCCAGACATGGCGCAGTCGCGACGAGGCGATGCGGCAATTGCCGAAACCGCGGGAGAGCATCAGCACCGGCCCTTGGCCCAGAAACACGTCGATGGCTTCCAGATCCTGGGGCTGCATGGGCAGCAGGGTGAGGTTGATGACGTGGGGCGGCGCATCCGGATCGAAGTTTGCCACCTGATGGGCGATTTCTCCCAGCAGCGCGGGCGCGTTCATCAGGCCGGCAGGAAGCTCGCCGATGGCGGTGTCCATGGAGGTACCAAGGGCGGCCCGCTGCCGCACGTCCGCCGGAATGTCCGCCACCTCCAGCGTGTCCTGCATCAGTTCGGCCACGGCGTCGAAACGCCGCACCCGCCACAGGCCGGTGAACGCCGTCTCCTGAATTTGCAGGGCCGCTTCCGTCTGGCTCAGCGCGGGAACGACGATGCTGACTTCGCCCTCCCCCAGAGACTGGTTGAGCAACTCAAGCAGCCGGGGCGCCACGGAAGAGAGATCGAGGGCCGGCGGATTCCGCTCGGCCGGGTAGTTGCGCATGCGCTCCAGCACGGTGTGGACCAGATCCGCGGCGGCAGCGCCCTCTTCGGGAGTTGATGGCTCCGGCGGCACCGGGGCTGCCACCGGCTCCAGGTGGGGCATGGAAGTGCAGGCGAGTTCTTCGCCCTCCGCCGGCTGGGAGCCGGGGCCTACGGCAATGATCGGTGCGGAAAATGGTTTCATGCTTGATTCGAGGATTCAGGAACGTTCCGCCGCTGCAACGTTGATGCCGATGGTCGGCGGGCGGGAAACGGGGACATCCAGCAGGCGCTGGGTTTCGGCGCGGAATTCGGCCCAGTCGAGCAGGCCCTCGATGGCGCCCAGGTACTCACCACCACGCAGGAACACCAATGCAGGCCAGCGCCGCAGGCCGAACCGCGGCGCCAGCGGCCGAGCGACGTCCGGCAGCAGCACGCCGACGCGGAAAGGCTTGGTGCTCGCCGCAACCAGTTCCGGCAGGATCACCGCCACGTCCAGGGTTTCGCGGTAGCGTTCGGGCTCTTCGACAAAAAACAGCACCGCTTCACCCGGTTGCGCCAGGAATTCGGCGAGCGCGGCTTCCGTCAGGAACGGATAACCGCAATCGGCCTGCAGGCGCTGCAGCAGGGGATGATCCCCGGCCGATGGCTTCGTTTCCGGCGCTGCGGAACTCATTCGGC
>JBAWHH010000090.1:0-2307 GCA_049593715.1 Rhodocyclaceae bacterium | reverse complement strand
GGCTTGATACGCCACCACGACTTGGTGCACCAGGGCTTCGTTGTATTCCCGAGCAAATAGGCTATCTGATACCTCCAGAGTTGCCGCGCGTTGTCCAAGGTTGTCTAGTACTGAGAGTTCCATCACGCGGCCCCCCCTTTGACAGCGGGACGTACGATCATGTCCGCACCTCGATGTCCGGGAACCGCGCCCTTAACGAGCAACAACTGGCGATCAGGGTCTATACGGACCACCTCAAGGTTTTGCGTAGTGCATGTTACGTCGCCCAAATGGCCCGCCATACGCTTGCCAGGGAATACCCGTCCTGGATCTTGCGCCATCCCAATTGAACCTGGGGCATTGTGTGAAACTGAGTTGCCGTGTGAGGCGCGGTTCGAAGAAAAGTTGTGCCGCTTGATTGACCCGGAAAACCCCTTCCCGATCGTCGTTCCGGTTACATCAACCTTCTGACCAACGGAGAAGATTGCCACACTGACTGGCTCGCCCAACTTGAGAGACTGCAGATCTGCCTCGCCTACCCGAAATTCTTTCAGGGACCGCGCGCTCTCTACCTGAGCTTTCGCCAAATGGCCACCCAAGGGCTTCCCAAGGCGAGAGGTGCGACGCTTTCCAATGGCAATCTGAACGGCAGAATAGCCGTCAAGGTCGGGCGTCTTAATCTGGCTGATACGGTTGTCCGACATGTCCAGTACAGTGACGGGAACGGACGTCCCATCGTCGGCAAAGACGCGTGTCATGCCGATTTTTTTCCCCACAAGACCTAAGGCCATGGTCTTTATCCTTTTAGTAAGTCAAGCTGGCAGTTGCGATTGACTGCCAGCACCGCCTAGGCCCAACGACGACCCAGTTATCACTGCAGCTTGATTTCTACGTCTACGCCCGCAGGAAGATCCAATTTCATCAGAGCGTCGACGGTCTTGTCTGTCGGATCAATGATGTCCATCAACCGTAGGTGTGTCCTGATTTCGAACTGATCCCGCGAGGTCTTATTTACGTGCGGCGAACGCAGAAGATCGTAGCGCTCAATCCTGGTGGGTAGGGGCACGGGGCCGCGCACTACGGCCCCCGTGCGCTTAGCCGTATCGACAATCTCTAACGCCGACTGATCGATCAGCCTGTAGTCGAATGCTTTCAGGCGAATTCTGATTCGTTGACTTTGCATGGTGTACCTGTCGTGGGAAGCTTTGTCGCGGCCCCTTGAAAAACTTTCACTCGATAATTTTGGCGACGACACCGGCACCAACGGTGCGCCCACCCTCGCGAATTGCGAAACGCAGCCCTTCTTCCATCGCGATGGGGGCGATCAGCTTGATCGTCAGCGAAATGTTGTCCCCAGGCATCACCATCTCGGTACCCTGCGGCAGATCAATGCTGCCCGTCACATCCGTCGTGCGAAAGTAGAACTGCGGCCGGTAGCCGTTGAAGAACGGCGTGTGACGCCCGCCTTCGTCTTTGCCCAACACATAGATTTCCGCCGAGAAGTGGGTGTGCGGCGTGATTGAGCCCGGCTTGGCCAACACTTGCCCACGCTCGACTTCTTCCCGCTTCGTGCCCCGCAACAGAACCCCAACGTTGTCGCCCGCTTGACCCTGGTCAAGCAGTTTGCGAAACATTTCTACGCCCGTGCAGATGGTCTTGATCGTGGGACGCAAACCAACAATTTCGATTTCATCACCGACCTTGACGATCCCCCGCTCCACCCGACCAGTTACAACGGTACCCCGCCCAGAGATGGAGAAGACGTCTTCAACCGGCATGAGGAAGGTTCCATCGACCGCCCGTTCCGGCGTCGGGATGTAGCTGTCCAGGGCTTCGGCCAGTTTGAAGATGGACTCTTCACCCAGCGCACCTTTGTCGCCTTCGAGCGCTTTGAGGGCGCTGCCAATAACGATCGGGGTATCGTCCCCAGGAAAATCGTACTTGGAGAGCAGCTCGCGGATTTCCATTTCCACCAGTTCGAGCAGCTCTTTATCATCGACCATGTCCGCTTTGTTCATGTACACGATGATGTAGGGCACGCCCACTTGCCGTGCGAGCAGAATGTGCTCGCGCGTCTGCGGCATCGGGCCGTCGGCCGCCGACACGACGAGGATGGCGCCGTCCATCTGCGCCGCCCCGGTGATCATGTTCTTTACGTAGTCCGCGTGACCCGGGCAGTCGACGTGCGCATAGTGCCGATTGGCGGTCTCGTATTCAACGTGCGCCGTGTTGATGGTAATGCCCCGCGCTTTCTCTTCCGGCGCTGCGTCGATCTGGTCGTACGCTTTCGCCTCGCCACCGAACTTCTTCGACAGCACCAGCGTGATC
>JBAWHH010000089.1:0-6343 GCA_049593715.1 Rhodocyclaceae bacterium | reverse complement strand
CCGCGCCGCGCCGGCCAGGGCACCATAGCTGATGCGCGAGGTATCGCCGCCCTCGCCGTAGAGCAAGACGTGCAAACGCTGTGGATCCCGCGTCGCATGCCATTCCAGGGCCTCGATCAGCGTCTTTGCATGGATCGGCACGGCCGCCTCACCCGGCGGCAGAGTGGTCTCGGCCTGGGCGGCGGGTGCGGGGCCTGCATGGCCGAGGTAAGCCAATAGATCGCGGGGCGTACGGCCATCGCTCAAGGCCGCATCGGGCAGCGGGGCGCCGAAAGCCTCACCGACCCGCAGCAAGACTTCGGCCCTGGCAAGGCTGTCAAGGCCCAGATCGCGTTCGAAATCGCTGTCCAGATTGACGGCGTGGCGGCGCCCGGCATGGTAGCGGAGGACCACTTCGGTGATGGCATCCAGCAAGCGCGGAACGATTGGCGGATGCTGCGGCGGCGGATCGGCGGGGGACATGGGACTCATTGCTGCAGACGGATGATCGACAAAACCTTTCACTCCATTTCGGGGCACGAGCTGCACCACTGCTAGGGCACTGAAGGCGCCGACACGTTCCCTCGCCCCCCGGTTGACCAACTCCGTGCAGGGGTAAGACCGCCGCCGGGCATCACCTCGGGTTTACCACAATGGATCCCAAAACCGGTGGAACCCGCGGGATTTCCCCGTTAACCTAGCGTCGCTTCGCTGCGCCTGCGGGTTCGCGGGTGCGGCACACGAAACGAATAACCACCCCGGTAGAGAAGGTCGGACGCCGATTTCCGCCGCGGGAAAGAAGACAGGTTCGGAGGAGAAGAATGGAAGCGCTCCTGGGCTTTTCGCGGCTCGTCGACGCCATCAACGAACGCATCGGCAAGGCGACGGTGTGGCTGGTTCTCATCACGGTGTTGATCAGCGCCGCCAACGCCATCACCCGCAAGGCGTTCGACCTGAGTTCCAACGCCGCGCTGGAAATCCAGTGGTACCTGTTCTCGGCGATTTTCCTGCTCGGGGCGAGCTGGACGCTGATGCGCAACGAGCACGTGCGCATTGACGTCGTCACCGGCCGCTTCTCGCCGCGCACCCAGAACTGGATCGACGTTTTCGGCATCCTGTTTTTCCTCTTGCCGATGGCGGCCCTGATCGCGTGGCTGTCCTGGCCGGTGTTTACCCTGGCCTGGTCCTCGGGAGAAACCTCGGCCAATCCCGGCGGACTGATCCGCTGGCCGGTGCGGCTGCTGGTTCCCGTCGGGTTTTTCCTGCTCACCCTGCAGGGATTGTCGGAACTGGTGAAGCGAATCGCTTTCCTGCAAGGGCTGATCCCGAATCCGCTGGAAAAGCACAAAGGGCCGACAGCGGCGGAAGAACTCGTCCAACTCATCAAGGACGCGGCGGGGGAGAAACGATGACCACCTGGCTGATCGCCAACATGGCGCCGGTGATGTTCGTGTCGCTGGTGGTGTTCCTGATGATGGGCTTTCCCGTGGCCTTCGCCCTGGCGGCAAACGGCATCTTCTTCGGCTGGGTCGGCATTGAACTGGGCCTGTTCCAGCCGACCTTTTTCCAGGCGCTGCCGGAGCGCATCTACGGCGGCATCATGAACAACGAAACGCTGCTGGCGGTGCCGTTCTTCACTTTCATGGGCCTGATCCTGGAGCGCAGCGGCATGGCCGAAGACCTCCTCGACACCATCGGCCAGCTTTTCGGCCCGGTGCGTGGCGGGCTAGCGTACGCGGTGATTTTCGTCGGCGCCATGCTGGCCGCCACCACCGGCGTCGTAGCGGCGTCGGTGATTTCCATGGGACTGATCTCGCTGCCCATCATGATGCGCTACGGCTACGACCGGCGGCTGTCTTCCGGCGTCATCGCTGCATCGGGCACGCTGGCCCAGATCATCCCGCCGTCGCTGGTGCTGATCATCATGGCCGACCAGCTCGGAAAATCCGTCGGGGACATGTACAAGGGAGCCTTCGTTCCGGGCTTCATCCTCACCGGCCTTTACCTGCTGTACGTCGCAGGGGTGACCATCTTCTTGCCGAAGGCGGCCCCTGCCCTGCCGGCCGAGGCGCGGATCTATCGTGAACCCGACGGTCGTAGCGGAGGCATCTCGCTCCTGCTGCTGACGATCGTTTCGACGGCGGCTGCCATTGCGTTCGCCGAATGGAAACTCAAGGAGCTGCCGCTGGACGAGACCATCGTCTATGCCATGTCGGCGGGCGTCGGCCTCGCTTTCACGCTGGCCCAGATCAACCGCCTGGTGGGGTTGAACCTGCTCTCCCGTCTGGCGGAGCGCGTTACCTTCGTACTCATCCCGCCCCTGGCGCTGATTTTCCTGGTGCTGGGCACCATTTTTCTCGGCGTTGCCACGCCGACGGAAGGCGGGGCAATGGGCGCCGCCGGGGCTCTGCTGATGGCCTATGGCCGCAAGCGGCTGAATCTCTCCCTGCTCAGGCAGGCGATGGAATCCACCGCGCGGCTGACGACGTTCGTGGTGTTCATCCTGGTGGGCGCCCGGGTGTTCAGCCTGACCTTCTACGGCGTGGACGGCCACAAGTGGGTGGAGCATCTTCTGACCGACCTGCCGGGGGGGCAAACGGGCTTCCTGGTCGTGGTCAACATCCTGGTTTTCCTGCTGGCCTTCTTTCTCGACTTTTTTGAACTGGCCTTCATCATCGTGCCGCTGCTGGCCCCGGTGGCGGACAAGCTGGGCATCGATCTCATCTGGTTCGGCGTCTTGCTGGCCATCAACATGCAGACATCGTTCATGCACCCGCCTTTCGGCTTCGCCCTGTTTTACCTGCGCTCGGTGGCGCCGCCGGCAGTGAAGACGTCGGAAATCTACTGGGGCGCCGTACCCTTCGTGATCATCCAGATAATCATGGTGGCGCTGGTCATTGCTTTCCCCAATCTGGTGCAGCACGACAAAGCTGCCGTGGGCGCCGATGCCACCATCGAACTGGCGCCCAGCGAGGACAGGGGCAGCGATTCTGATGGATCGCCAAGTCTGCCACCGGCGGAACCGGCACCGGAATCCCGCTTGCCCAAGCCGGATGAGGCGGCTCGACCGCCCGCCGGCAGCGCCGGGACGGACGAACCGCCAACGGAGCAGGGCCTGTCGGAGACTCTGAAGAGTGCGCAGGAAGCCCAGGAGACCGAGGCCGCGGGCCGGCGCTAAGGGGCGGCGTACCAAGCCGCTACGCACACCCCGGCAAGAGCCGCCCCGTCAGGAGGACGTTGGCCGGGCGTCCCTGGCGGCAAGGTAGAGCCAGACGAGGCCGATCGCACCCGCAATGGCGGAAGCCAGAACGATCCCCAACTTGGCATGCTCCGCCTGTTCAGGATCGGGGAACGCCAATTGGCCGATGAACAGCGACATCGTGAAGCCGATGCCGCCCAGCCACGCAGCGCCGAGCAAGTGCTTCCAGCACACCCCGCTGGGCAGGCGCGCCCAGCCGAGCCGTACCGCCACCCAGCAGAACAGGCTGATGCCGCCGAACTTGCCCACCACCAGGCCGAGCAGGACACCCTGGGTGATCGGCTCCGCCAGGGCCCGGCCCAGGTCGATGGCCGCGAGATCGATGCCGGCGTTGGCGAGGGCGAAGACCGGGATGACGATGAAGGTGACCCACGGGCTCAAGCCGTGCTCGATGCGCTGCAGCGGGCTCTGGACCGCGCATGCGGCGTGTTCCGCCGCCTCGGCGATGGACGCCATGCGGTGGTTGCTCAGCGGATCGCCCAGTGCATCGGCGCGGCGCTCATCGCGAAAAGCCTCACCCAATTCCGCCATGCGCCGGTCGAACTGCTGCGGCCCGAAGGCCGGACGTGCCGGGATCGCCACGGCCAGCAGGATGCCGGCGATGGTGGCATGGATGCCGGAAGAGAACACCGCGTACCACAGCAGAATACCCACCAGTCCATAGGGAAGCGGGTTGCGGATGCCGCCGCGGTTGAACAGCAGCAGCAACCCGAACAGCGCCGCGGCGCTGAGCAGCGCGCCGACGTCCAGATAGGCGGTGTAGAAAATGGCGATAACCAGTACCGCCCCAAGGTCGTCGGCGATGGCCAGCGCCGTCAGAAAGACAATCAGGTTGCGCGGGATGCGCCACGCCAGCAGCACGAGGATGCCGATGGCGAAAGCGATGTCAGTGGCCATCGGAATGCCCCAACCCGCGGCACTGGGCGTGCCGGCATTGAAGGCCGCGTAGATCAGGGCGGGCGCCACCATGCCCCCTATCGCCCCAATCACGGGAAGCGCCGCATCGCGCATCGAGGCGAGTTCGCCCACCAGAATCTCGCGCTTCAGTTCAAGACCGACGAGCAGGAAAAACAGGGCCATCAGGCCATCGTTGACCCAGTGGTGCCAAGTCAGGTGCAGCGTGAAGGCGTTCCCAACCGATAGCGCCAGCCCCTGCTCCCAGAAATGGTGCAGGGCGTCCGCCCCCAGCGCGGTCGCCAGGGACAAAGCGACCACGGTGGCGACCACGAGGACGATGCCGCCAGCGGTCGTCCGCTGCAGGAAACGTTCGAAGGGCGACAGGATGCGGCCAAACAAGTGCTCCAGGGGATAGTCGTTGCGCTTCATTGTGTCTCAGGTGAGGTTCGCCAACCGTGCTACGGGTGTTTTGGCAGCCCCGGAGTAAGGGAAAGCGTTTGGTCTAGCCAAGACGGCCGGTTGCATGGACACCCCTATTGCGCGGGGGGCTCGTCAACAGACGGCGGATTGGAGAAATGTACGTGCTCGGGGGCGTTCGTGCCCCCGGTCATCACGAAAGTCATTGCTTCCTCGATGCTCCAGTCAGTTTGGACGACGTCCTCCATCGGCACGATCTCGATGTAGCCGGACGTGGGGTTCGGCGATGTGGGGACATACACCGCGGCGAGCGGTCTGCCCGATGCCGGATCGCTCATCACCTTGGTGATGAAGCCCACCGCCTTCATCTCGGGCGACGGAAAACTGATCAGCACCACCCGCTGTCCGGTCACCGGAGGATGCTGCAGGCTTTGCAGGAAACGCTTGGTGGCGCCGTAGATCGTTTGCACCAGAGGGAGACGGGCAAGCAGACGCTCCAGGAATGCGATCAGCCGGCGACCCAGTACCATGGACGTGAGCAGCCCCACCGCGTAGAGCACGACCAGGGTAAACAACGCGGCGAGCCCATACTGCAGGGCTGGATCGGTGAGCCAGGCCGCCAGATCTTCTGACAACGGCTGCAGCCCCCGCGCCGCGCCGCGCATCAGCGGGGCGCCGGTTCGCGCCAGCAGGCTGAAGACGAAATCGAACACCAGCCAGGTCACCCAAAGAGGGGCGACGGTGAAGAAGCCAATCAGGATGTAGCGCCAGAAATGTGTCGGCCCGGCCGGCACTTTGGTTGAACCGGAGCCAGGCTGAGGAGGTGCAGGTTTCACGTTCAGGGCTTCCTCGACGAAGGCGGGCACGCCTCCCCGATATGCCGGGGCCCTTCGTACGTCATCTCAGTTGCTGAAGAATGTTCAATCGCCATATCGTTTCCCAGTAATAGCAGGGGTCAAAATCCCATTGCGCTTTGCAGGCAGACGCCGCTGTACCCATTTTTCCACCTCGACGGCAAGAAACATCGCGCCGGCCAAGACGAGGATGGGCCACCAGGATTCCCACCCGAGGGGCGCCGTGTGGAACATCTGCTGCATCGGCGGGGCGTATGTCAGCAACAGTTGGAGAACGACCATCACCGCGCTGGCCCAGAGGGCGACCGGGTTGCCATAGAGCGTTTCCCGACTCAGCGCCGTGGCCATGAAGTGGCGCACATTGAACAGATAGACGAGTTCCCCGAAGACCAGCATGTTGACCACGGCGGTGCGGGCGGTTTCGAGGGTATTTCCCCGCCCAAGCTCGCGCTCATAGACGGCAAAGGCCATCGCCACCATGAGCAGGCTCACAAAAACGATGCGCATCAGCAGGTGCCGCGTAATCAGCGCTTCGCCGGGCGGACGCGGCGGACGGAGCATGACCCCCTCCTCGGCTGGCTCGAACGCCAAGGCCAGCGCCAGGGTGACGGCCGTGACCATGTTCACCCACAGGATCTGGCCCGCGGTGATGGGTATGGCCATCCCGGCGAACACGGCCAGCACGATCACACCGGCTTCCCCGCCGTTGGTCGGCAGGATGAACGCCAGGGCTTTCTTGATGTTGTCGAATACCGTGCGGCCCTCCTGCACGGCACGGGCGATCGTGGCGAAATTGTCGTCTGTGAGCACGAGGTCGGAGGCCTGCCTGGCGGCATCCGTGCCCCGTAGCCCCATGGCCACCCCGATATCGGCGGCCTTGAGCGCTGGCGCGTCGTTGACCCCATCGCCGGTCATGGCGACCAGCCGCCCCTGGGCC